>JBBEDG010000198.1:0-10080 GCA_040881405.1 Flavobacteriales bacterium
TTAAAGGATGTCCGGGCTTGGTGAGCACCACCTACAAGCAGTTCCCCAAGGATGTGAAGAAGGGTGAACTGGTGCTAATGGACGATGGCAAACTGCGCATGGAGGTGACCGCCACGGACGGCAAGAACACCGTTACCACGCGTGTGCTCAACGGCGGTACCCTCAGTTCCAACAAAGGCATCAACCTACCCAACACCAAGGTGAGTCTACCCTGCCTCACCGAGAAGGACAAGGCCGACCTGGACTTCGCACTGGACCACGATGTGGACTGGGTGGGCCTGAGCTTCGTGCGCAGTGCCCGCGACATCATCGAACTCAAACACATCATCTACGAGCGGGAAAAGCACGCGCGAGTGGTGGCCAAGATCGAGAAGCCCGAGGCATTGTTGGAGATCGATGAGATCATCCGCGAAAGCGATGCGCTCATGGTGGCCCGTGGCGACCTTGGTGTGGAGATCCCCATGGAGCAGGTGCCCTTGGTGCAGAAGGATATCATCCGTCGCTGTTTGTTGCAACACCGTCCAGTGATCGTGGCCACCCAGATGATGGAGAGCATGATCACCAACATCACGCCCACACGCGCCGAGGTGAACGATGTGGCCAACGCCGTGCTGGACCATGCCGATGCCGTGATGCTTAGCGCAGAGACCAGCGTGGGCAAACACCCGGTGGAAGTTGTGAAGGCCATGAACAAGATCCTCCTGGAAATGGAGAAGAGCGAGCTGATGTACAACGTGGAAGAACCCGAACTACAGCAGTACGACCGCACCGTGACCGATACCATTTGCACGGCAAGCGTGCGCATGAGCGCAGCCATCGACATCAAGGCCATTGTGACCATGACGCACAGCGGGTACACCGCATTCAAGATCAGCAGCATGCGGCCCAAGGCGCACATCTATGCCTTCACCAGCAACAAGCGCATCCTCAACATGCTCAATCTGGTGTGGGGAGTGCGCGCCGAGTTCTACGACAGGACCGTGAGCACCGACCATACCATCGCGGACATCAAGCATATTCTGCGCAAGAAGAAGTACGTGGCCGAAGGTGATCTTGTGGTGAACATAGCCAGCATGCCAATTGCCGAACAAGGCATGGCCAACATGCTGAAACTAAGCGAAGCGTGAACGAACGGGACTGGGACGATACCGCAGCAACCTTCGAAGAGGACGTTTTTAATGTTCCGGCCAATGATCGGCTGGGTATGATCTCCGCCTTTGTGCGAACGCATGGGGGAAAGCATCGCGTGGCTGCCGACATGGGCTGTGGCATTGGGAGAACCTTGGGCCTGCTGGCCGATCATTTCCGAACGGTTGAAGCAGCGGACTTCTCCAGTGCCTGCCTGGACGTAGCCCGGCACCAAAATGCTGAGCATAATAATGTGCGCTACCATCATGTGGACCTGGCCAGGACTTCGCTCCCCTTCGAGCGGGTGGATCTGGTGCTCTGCATCAACGCATGGCTTATGCACGAACCCGACCGCCGCACCAGTATGGTGAAGCGCACGCTTGATGCTGTGAAGCCCGGTGGGCATCTGCTCTTGGTCACGCCTGCATTGGAAAGTGCCCTCTTCGCAACGCATCGCTTGGTGCGCTGGCAGCGGGAACAAGGCCACTCGCCCAAGGTGGCCCAGCAGAAGGCACGACGTGAAATGAGCGACCTTGACATGGGTATCGTGCTGATCGATGGCGTGTACACCAAGCACTACCTGAAGGAGGAGCTCGAAGACATGCTCGCCATGTATGGCCTGGAGGTTCTTGGAGTGGAGAAGCTTGACTATCCTTGGAGTCGGGTCTTCGCCGAACCACCCGAGTGGATGGGGCCGCCGCTGCCGTGGAACTGGATGGTGACAGCACGCAGGACATGAGGAATGGTCTGCGCATAGCGGGTCTGCTGATCATTTTCGGCATGGTGACCATCACCGGGCCTTCCGCCCAGGCGCAGGAGTGTGGCGAGCAACAAAGCCTCGATGTGCTGAGCTGGAACATCTACATGCGCCCTGCCGCCCTCTTCTGGAATGGACAGTTGGAACGGGCCAGGCACATCGGCGAGATCCTGAAGGACTCGGAACATGATGTGTTGTTCTTCCAAGAGGCTTTCGGCCGAAAGAGCCGGAAGATCCTACACAAAGCCTTGGATGGAGCCTATCCCTACCAAGTGCGGCCCGTGGGCGCTGGCCGCTTATTCAACAGTGGGCTTTGGGTGTTGAGCCGTATCCCCATCGATACTGTCGCCACGACCACTTTCACCGCCCGGATGGGCGTGGACCGTGGTGCGGCCAAAGGAGCTGTGCTCGTTCAGCTTACCCAAGGAGAGCGGACCGTGCATTTGGTGAATACACATCTACAGGCCACCAAGGGCGTGCGTCAGCAGGCGGTACGTGAACAGCAATACCAGCAGATCGTGGACCTTCTGGAAGCCCACGCCCGTCCGGGTGTGTGCCAGGTGGTGGCCGGCGACCTCAATACCGACCAGCAGGATATTGAAGCCTATGAAGCCATGCTTGGAACACTGAAGGCGCGCAACGGTGAGCTGCGCCGATCGGAGCGTGCAGCGCGTGCAGAAATGCCGGTATCGACTTGGGGTGGCCCCTTCAACACCTTGGTGCGCAAACGAAGCAGAGGCGTTATCAAGCTGCTGGACCACGCTCTGGTGCGCGAACCCGGGCGTCGCGAACACCCGCTGAATTTCACTGTAGAACGCATGCTCCACTTGATCACCGCCCCCTGGTCACGCAAGCACGAGCACCTTTCGGACCACCATCCCATCTCCATTCGCTTGGTGGAGGATGGGGATGGGTTTTAGCAGTTGTAGGACAGTAGTCCGTGCGTTTGGTCAACGACCGAGTTCGCGCCCCAACAACAGGTCCATGTAGAATCCCGGCTTCTTCAGCCGTGCCCGCAAGTCCAGGTCGGTGAACATGCTGCTGATGGTATCGGCCAACGCAGGGTTCTTGGTAGCACGGTCCACCACGAAGTCGAAGAGCCAGGGCTTGTCGGCCAGCTGCTGCAGGCGCGTGCTTATGGCGAGTTCCTGGCCAAGGCGGCGCCAGACGCGGGTGTCGTAGGGTCGGAGGAGTGCGTGGGGCACTTCGAGAAAGCTTGGTGCAGCTCCGGACTCGGCCTCCCCGGCCGCACTGTTCTTCGCATCTTGCTCCGAGCGCCCCCTGGCCCCCGGGGTCGAACTGAGCTCCGCACTTGGCTCGGAGCGCCCCCTGGCCTCCCCGCTCGAACTGAGCTTTGCACCTAGGTCGGTGCGCCCCCTCCGGAGGAGGGGGACAGCGCTCTGCTGTGACGCTTTTTCGAGTGCTTCGCACGCTACGTCGGCGGCGTGTACGCCGCTGATCATGGCGTGGCTGATGCCTTCGCCGGTGAAGGGGTCGATCAAGTGGCCGGCATCGCCGATGAGGAGGTAGCCATCGCCGCTCAGCTTGCGGCGTTTGCTGGCCAGGGGCAGGCCCATGCCTTGCACAGGACCATCCAAGGTGGCATCGGCGAAACGTTCCTTCAACGAAGGGTGCTCTGCCAAAAGCTTCAGCAACACGGCTTTCAAGTCGACGCGGCGCTTCTTCACCACATCGCTGCGCAGGCCAAGGCCCACGTTTGCACGCCCACCAGGCAATGGGAATACCCAGAGGTAGCCGGGCAACAACTCCCGCAGGAAGATCAATTCGATGAAGCCCTGTTGATCCAAGTCCTTGACACCCGTGTAGTATGCACGCACACCGGCCGCATGGTGGCGAGGCTCCATGCCCAGGCCAGCCACATGGCGTGCGAAATGCGAGTTGGCACCACTGGCGTCGAGGATGAGGGGTGTGGAGATGATCGTTGTTCGTTCGTCGCTGTTCGTTCGTTGTTCGGCGTTCGGTGTTCGGGCGCCAGTCTCCAGCGTCACCTGCCAACCAGCCTTGTTGCGCTCGAAGGACTTCGCGGCAGTGCCCTCCAGCACAGTTATGCCCGGCGTGGCCTTCACTTTTTGGAACAGGATGTTGTCGAAGTCCAAGCGCGGCAGCATGGCGCCGGGGGCTTCGCCAATGCCGGTTTCGCGACTGAAGGGGACGCGTAGCGCCTTTCCGCCGGGCGCCACGAACACCACGCCCCAGCTGGGCATGCGGTGGGCATCGGCATTCACTTGGGCAGCCAGTGCGGGATCCAGGCGTTCCAGGGTGCGCATCACCTTGCCGCTTAGGGCATCGCCGCACACCTTGTCGCGTGGGAATACAGCCTTCTCCACAAGCACCGCAAGTACACCACGTTTGGCCAGTTGCAGGGCCGCCGCGCATCCGCCGGGACCGCCACCGAGGATCAGGACGGGGCTGTGCAGGGTGCTCATCCCCGGAACGTACCGGCCGTGAACTGGTCCAGGAAACGAACATCGTTCTCCCAATAGAGCCGCAGATCGGGCACCCGGTAGAGCAGTTGCGCGATGCGTTCCACACCCATGCCGAGCGCGAAACCGCTGTACACCTCGGAGTCGATGCCACAGTTGGTGAGCACCGCGGGGTCCACCATGCCGCAACCCATGATCTCCACCCAGCCGCTGTGTTTGCACACGTTACAACCGGGGCCGCCGCAGATGGTGCAGCTCATGTCCACCTCGGCGCTCGGTTCGGTGAAGGGGAAGTAGCTGGGCCGCAAACGGATCGATACCTCGGGTCCGAACAGGCTCTTGGTGAAGTAGTCCAGCGTGCCCTTCAGCTCGGCGAAACTCACGTTCTTGTCCACATACAGCGCTTCCACTTGATGGAACATGCAATGCGCCCTTGCACTGATGGCTTCATTGCGGTACACACGCCCCGGACTGATGGTGCGGAAGGGTGCTTTGCCGGACTCCATCACGCGAACCTGCACGCTGCTCGTGTGAGTGCGGAGGGCCTGGCCCTCGGCTCCACTCGGGCTGACAGGCCCTTTTGCGTTCGGACCGACAGGTGCTTGCACGAAGAACGTGTCCTGCATGTCGCGGGCAGGGTGGTCCGGTGGGAAGTTGAGGGCGCTGAAATTGTGGTGGTCGTCCTCCACTTCGGGGCCCTGGCTCACGGTGTAGCCGATGCGTGCGAAGATCTCCACGATGCGTTGGCGCACGATGGTAATGGGGTGCAGGCTGCCGGTGTGCGCAGTGCTGCCGGGCATGCTGCCGTCAAGGGTAGGCCCATCGCTCTTGGTATTGCCGCTCTCTGCCGAGGTCTTCAGTTCATCCACGCGGGCTTGCGCGGCCTGCTTCAGCTGGTTCATCCGCTGCCCGTAGGCGCGCTTCTCTTCGGAAGGCACTTGTTTGAAGGCCTCGAAGAGTTCGGTGATGGAGCCGTTGCGGCCCAGCAGGGACACACGGACCTGTTCAGCCTCGTCGGCGTTGGAGGCGTTGGCCGAAGCCACTTGGGCTTCCAGTTCGGTGATGCGTTCGAGCAGGTTCATTCCACAATGCGCATGGTCATACGAATGTCTTTCAGCGGCCGGTCGGCAGGGTCGCAAGGCGCTGCGGCGATGGCATCGATCACTTCCTGGCCTGCCACCACCTTTCCGAATAGGGTGTATGCACCATCCAAGTGAGGGGTGCCACCCTCTCTGGCATATACGGCCTTGTTCTCAGCGGTATATGTGAGCGTGTCGCCGTTGCGTGCCGAACGCTCGGCAAAGCGTTCCAGATCGGCGGCTTCGTAAGTGCGGCCGTCAACGATATAGAATTGCATGCCGTTGGATCGCCGGTCCGGATTAACCTGGTCGCCTTGGCGAACTGCGGCCAAGGAGCCGCGCTCATGCACCAGCCCAGGTAAGATCTCCGCCGGCAGGGTATAGCCAGGGTCGCCCGTGCCCAATGGGGTGCCGGGCTTTGCATACCGGCTCTCCGGATCACCACCCTGGAGTATGAAGTTCTTGATGACCTGGTGGAAAAGCAGGCTGTCGTAAGCTCCCTCCCGCACCAGCTTCACGAAGTTGTCGCGATGCACAGGGGTTTCATTGTACAACGCCACCACCATGGTGCCCAGTTCCGTTCGTATCTCCACCAATGGCCGCTTGGGCGTCTGCCCTGCCGAGGGCATGGCGAACAGCACGGAGAGCACCCACAAGAGAGGTCTGCTGGCCGTACATTGCACGAACCAAGGCCACTTGTTTACATTTGGCATTCGGAACCCTTGAGGGACGTGTATAGCGCGGCCGTCAGGAAGGACCCAAAAGTAACCCAATGAACTTCCCCGTGATCCGCACCTTCCTATCCAAGGCCCTCGTGGTGGCCCTTTGTGCCGTAGTGGTTTCCGCCTGCAACAAGGAGAAGCCCACCAAGGCCATCATCGTGGTGAAGAACGAGGCTGGTGCTGTTGTACCAGGTGTGGAGGTGAGGTTATTTGCCAATCCTTCCTTCCCTCTGGGCGATCCCACCCGCCTCAATCAGGAAGGGGTTACATCCGCTTCGGGCCGCGTTGAGTTCGACTATACCGACTTCTACAAGCAGGGCCAGGCCGGGTTCGCGGTATTGGATATCCTGGCGGTAACGGAGGATTTCTCCGGAGCAGGCATCATCAAGATCCTGGAGGAGGAGACCAACGAGGAGACCGTGGTGCTGCTGCCGATCTGATCCAAGCACCGATCTGGTTACTGTTCCTGTTCGAAGTAGGCCAACAGCGCCTCCTTCATCAAGCGTTCTTGATCTTCGGGGCCTAGCGCAGGAAGGTCCTTCACCCGTTCGAAGTGCGGCCAACCATCGGCATCGCGTCCCAATTCCTTGTAGTAGCCATAGGGTATCAGCAGCACACAAATGGCGATGTGCATCAACGCCACTTTCTCGTCCTTCTTGAACTCGCGGGCATGTTGCCCCAGTTCCTGAACGCCCACCAGGAATATGATGGCGTTGAGGTCCAAGGTGCCCGCATCGAAGCGTTTGGAAAGTAACGCGACCAGGTCGCGCCAGCGTTTGTCGAATGCGAGGTCCACTGGAGGAAGGAAATATGGAGATGAAAGGGATGTGGAAATGTGAATGCCTGAAGGGGTGCAAAGATGCGCTTTGCGGTAGGTGTAGCGTTGCGATCAAAAAAGAACTCCGAGCTCGGGCATCTCCACATTTCCACATTCTACTCATCTTCACATCCGAACAATGAACTGGCTCGACTGGCTGTTGATCGCCCTGCTGCTCATTGCGGCCTTCAAGGGATTCTCGCGTGGCTTCATCGTGGAGGTGTGCTCCCTGCTCGCTTTGGTGGTGGGCATCTGGGTGGCGGCGCGCTTCAGCCTGCGTTTCGCGGATGCGGTGGGCCTGGGTTCCGACAAGGAGACGCTCGCCTTCCTGCTCACCTTTCTGGCGGTGCTGCTGGCCGTTCACCTGCTGGCCCGTTTCCTTACCACCCTCATCGATCTGGCCCAGTTGGGTTTGCCGAATAAACTGGCCGGCACGCTCTTCGGTGCGCTACGCTCGGCATTCACGTTGAGCATCATGTTGAATCTGCTGGTGGGCTGGAGCGAGGATGCATTTCCACCCCAACGTGTTCGCGAGGAGTCCACGCTGCATGGTCCGATCAGGGCCTTTGCGCCACTGGTGATCCCATCCCTCGGCGAAACGAAGTGGGTGAAGGAGGCCATGGACCGCGCCAAGGAGGAGGCCGAGGTCCTGTTCAATGAGTAGGATCGAAGCCTGAGCGGCTGTTCATAGTGTGTGTGCCTCGGAGGTCGCAGATCGCAGGAGAAGGAGAACTTTGTTCCAGAATTCCGCAACCCGATGACCGAACAGATGACCCGAAGCCAGGAGCTTCTTGCCCGCCGAAAGGCCGCCATTCCCAATGGTGTGGGCATGTTCAACCATGCAACGGCCGTTTCTGCCAGCGGCGCCATCATCATTGATGCCGATGGCCGCGAGCTGATCGATTTCGCCGGAGGCATCGGTGTGGTGAACGCAGGCCACTGCCCTCCACCCGTGGTGAAGGCCATCCAAGAACAGGCCGAGAAGTTCCTGCATGTGAGCTTCAACGTGGCCAGTTATGAGCCTTACATCGCACTGTGCGAGAAGCTGAACGACCTGCTGCCCCACGGAAAGGCCACCAAGACGATGCTCGTGAGCACGGGCGCAGAAACGGTGGAGAACGCGATCAAGATCGCCCGCCAGGCCACCGGCCGCCAGGGTATCCTGTGCTTCACCGATGCCTTCCACGGCCGCAGCATGATGGCCATGACGCTCACCAGCAAAGTGGGCTACAAACTCGGCTGTGGGCCTTTCGCGCCGGAGGTGTACCGTCTGCAATATCCCAACGTGTACCGCTACGCGAACGGTCGCAGCGAGGGTGAGTTCGCGAATGCCGAACTGGCGCGTTTGGAAGAGGCGATGCAGAACAACATCGACGTGAACAACCTGGCGGCCATCATCATCGAAGTGGTGCAGGGTGAAGGAGGCTTCAACGTAGCCCCTGCAGCCTACTTGAAAGGGCTGCGCGAGTTCTGCACCAAACATGGTGTGATGCTGATCTTCGATGAGGTACAGGCCGGCTTTGGGCGTACCGGAGCCTGGAGCGCTTACGAACACTTCGGCGTTACTCCGGACATCAGCACTTGGGCCAAGAGCCTGGGAAGCGGACTGCCCATCGGCGCCGTGATGGGCCGTGCGGAGATCATGGACAAGGCCGGACCAAGCACCATCGGCGGAACGTACATCGGCAGCCCGGTGAGTTGTGCCGCAGCGCTTGCCACACTGAAGTACATGGAAGAGATCGACATCAACGCCAAGGGCCGGCATGTGGGCGAGGTGATCCGAACCCGCTTCGAGGGCTGGAAGAAGAAGCACACGCAGATCGGCGATGTGCGCGGCCTCGGCGCCATGCTCGCCATTGAATTCGTGAAGAACGGAGACCCGCTGCAACCCGATGCCGATACCTGCACCGCGCTCATGAACGCTTGCGCCAAACGAGACCTGATCCTGATCACCGCCGGAACCCACAAGAACGTGATCCGCGTGCTCAGCCCTCTGGTGATCGACGATACCACACTGAACAAGGGCCTCGACATCATGGAGGAGGAACTGGCCAAGATCTGCGGGTGAGCCACTGGCGAAGCCCTGCAGAACCCTGATCGAAGCTCCTGTACCGTCGACCCACTGGGTCGACTTCCGATCCCAAGCAAACAATGAAACCCTTCTCCATAGCCGGTATCCAAATGCGCGTCAGCGCTTCCTACAGCAATGTGGAGGCCATGAAGCTGAAGCTCGACATCCTCATGAACATCTACCCCTGGGTGGACATGGTGGTGTTCAGCGAGCTCTGCGCTTTCGGGCCACTGACGCACCACGCACTCACCCGCATCGAGGACTTCGAGGAGCAGATGCAGCAGATGGCCGTGAAGCACAAGATCTGGATCCTGCCCGGCAGCGTGTTCCACAAGGTGGATGGCAAGATCTACAACACCGCCAGCGTGATCGATCCACAAGGCAACGTGGTGGCCCGCTACCGCAAGATGTTCCCCTTCTACCCTTATGAGGTGGGTGTTACGCCGGGCCACGAGTTCTGCGTGTTCGACGTACCCGATGTGGGCCGTTTCGGCGTAAGCATCTGCTACGACATGTGGTTCCCCGAGACCACGCGCACCCTGGCCGTAATGGGTGCCGAAGTGATCCTGCACCCCACGCTCACGGGCACCATCGACCGCGAGATCGAGCTCAGCATTGCGCGCTCCAGTGCGGCCATCAACCAGTGCTACTTCTTCGACATCAATGGGCTTGATGCCGGTGGCAGTGGCCGAAGCATCGTATGTGGCCCCGAGGGACGTGTGTTGTACCAGGCGGACAACAATGAGGAGATGATCCCGATCGAGATCAACATGGAGAAGGTGCGCCGCAGCCGTGAACTGGGTGTGCTCCGCCTGGGTCAACCGCTCAAAAGCTTCCGGGACCACCTGATGGATTTCGAGATCTATCAGAAAGGGGCGAAGCACCCGTACCTGGATGGTCTTGGTCCGCTGCTGAAACCACAACGCGTAAAGGAGCTGGGAGAGCTGCAGATCAAGGAGGAGACCGGCATACCCGCCAAGCCTGTGTTCCTACCTTCCGTGCGTCCGGCGTCCGATACCACCCCCGATATCGACTGAATCCAACCGCGCCGAACATAGGCGA
>JBBEDG010000198.1:10090-10982 GCA_040881405.1 Flavobacteriales bacterium
GCGAACACACCATGGGAACCACCGCCAACACTGGAAAGAATGCAGCCGAAGCCGCTGCACAGCGCCGAGCTTCAACAGCGCCAGCACTCCTTAAGGACTATGTGAACTGGTTCGAGATACCCGCCTATGACCTTCTGCGGGCCAAGGCCTTCTACGACCACGTCTACGGCTTCGCCATGGAGACCAGCTTCAACGGCGACTATGGCATGGCGTACTTCCCGTCCGAAAGAGGCGTGGGCGGTGCGGTGGTGCAAGGTCCGGGCTGTATCCCCAACGACTGTGGCGCGTTGCTCTACCTCAATGCTGGCAAGGACCTCGACGGTATGCTGAGCCGCGTGGAAGCAGCTGGTGGACGCATTGTGATGGGCCGAACGCTGATCAGCGAAAGCGCAGGATCCTTCGCCCTGTTCGTGGACAGTGAAGGGAACCGGCTCGCCTTCCATGAAGCACCAGCTACGAAGGGGAAAAAAGTTGCTGCGCCGAAAAAGGCTACTACTGCCAAGGCGGTGAAACCAGCCTCTGCGAAGGCCACATCCGCCAAGAAGGCGGCACCCAAGAAGGCGGCGAAGAAGCGATAAGCGTTTTAGACATCGAGGAAGTGCCTGAAATTGCTGCGGTGGACAACCTCTGTGCTCGCCTCCGGATACGCTGTGGTGAAGGTGGTCGGTATGCGGCCCTTCGCCTTGGGGTTGAGCTTGAACTCGAAGGCGCGTAGACTTCCACCCTCTTCCTCCACCAGATCCACTTCCTGCTGCTGGGCGGTTCGCCAGAACCAGGCTCGGGTGAATGGGCTCTGGTAGGCCATCAGCTTGCGGCGCTCGGAGATGAGGAAGTTCTCCCACAGCGCACCCTGGTCGGTGCGCAATGTGAAGGCGTCCAGGTTACCGATGAT
>JBBEDG010000199.1:0-10896 GCA_040881405.1 Flavobacteriales bacterium
CTCCTGATGGACCGCACCATGGGCACCAGCTTCTACCTCAGCGACATCTACGTTGCCGGTGAGGCCCTTGACCATGTGGGTGGCAGCCCGATCCTGTTCCAGCACTTATTCTGGTTCCTGGGTCACCCCGAAGTGTACATCGTGCTGTTGCCTGCATTGGGCATCACCTCGGAGATCATCTCCACCAACTCACGCAAGCCCATCTTCGGCTACCGTGCCATGATCGGTTCCATCCTCGCGATCGGCTTCCTGAGCTTCATCGTGTGGGGACACCACATGTTCATCACCGGCATGAACCCCTTCCTGGGCAGCGTTTTCGTGGCCACCACACTGCTCATCGCCATCCCATCGGCGGTCAAGGTGTTCAACTACATCACCACCCTGTGGCGCGGTAACATCATCTTCACCCCGGCCATGCTCTTCAGCATTGGCTTGGTGGCGACCTTCATCGCGGGTGGTCTTACGGGTATCATCCTGGCCGATAGCGCGCTGGACATCAACGTACACGACACCTACTTCGTGGTGGCCCACTTCCACATCGTGATGGGCATGAGCGCCATCTTCGGGATGTTCGCCGGTATCTACCACTGGTTCCCCAAGATGTACGGCAGGATGATGAACACCAAGCTGGGCTACGCGCACTTCTGGGTGACCTTCGTGTGTGCCTTCGGTGTGTTCTTCCCCATGCACTTCATTGGCCTGGCCGGTGCTCCCCGTCGTTACTACAGCTACACGGAGTTCACCATGTTCGATGGCGTGTTGGACCTGAACGTGCTTGTCACGGTGTTCGCGATCATCGGCGCTTTGGCGCAGATCGTTTTCACCTACAACTTCTTCTACAGCATCTGGCGTGGACCCAAGGCTGTGCAGAACCCCTGGAAGAGCAATACGCTGGAGTGGACCACCCCCGTGGAGCACCTGCACGGCAACTGGCCAGGCCCGCTTCCCGTTGTGTACCGTTGGCCCTACGACTACAGCAAGCCCGGTAAGGAAGAGGACTTTGTGCCCCAGACCGTGCCACTGGAAGAAGGCGAGGAAGAGCATTAGACCTATCCTTCGCCTGTCGGTAAGCGCTTGGAATGTCCGCACCTTTGGTGGCGGACATTCCGCTTTTATGGAGATGCGCCTACTTGCCCTTATCCTCGCCCTCTCTGCTTCCTTCAGCTCGCGGGCCCAGCTGCTGGACAGCATCGCACTCTTCGCAGCGGAGGAGCCACGCTTCGTAGCGAAGCTGGACATCCGAGGCAGCTTCATCCGGAACCAGAATGTGCGCATCATGGGCGCCAAGGTGGGCTTGGAGCATGGCGGGCGCTTTCAGTACGGCATCGGGTACAGCTTCCTCTTCACCCCGGTTCAGCGCCAGGAGGTACTGGATGGTCTGGGAGCCACCACACTCCGCCTACGGGTGGGGTACATAACGCCTTACGTGGACTATGCCTTTTATCAGCGTGGGCCGTGGGAGGTACGCCTGCCGGTGCAGATCGGCGTTGGCGGCGGGTCCACCATCTACCGTGATGCGGAAGGACGCAAGCAGCGTTACCAGCGCACCGGCCTCCTGATCTACGAGCCGGCCATGACCGTGCAGTACCGCTTTTGGAAGTACTTCGCCCTGAGCGGTGGCTGGGGATTCCGGCTGGTCGCACAGACCGGGGATAAGCTCGGCGAGAACCTCAACGCACCCATCTATTCGTTCGGATTACGCGTGTTCTTCGGCGATCTCTGGCGGGATCTTGGTCCACAAGAGGAGTGATAAGCCATCGACCCAGCAGCAGGGGCAAGGTCAGTGGGCAAGGCCAGGGGCAAGTTCAAGTTGCATCCTGCTCCAGTACCTGCCTGCTGCTCCTGCACCTGCCTCCTTCCTGTCGAAACCGTTGTTCCCCGGCACTGCCGCACCTTTACCTTTGCCCGCCATGCCAGAGCCTTTCGACGTCCGCAACGAACAGCGCGCCACTTCCGACAAGGAACTGGAACAGGTGTTGCGCCCACGCCAATTCGGTGAGTTCGCTGGACAGAAGGCCGTTACCGACAACCTGAAGGTATTTGTGCAAGCCGCCAAACAACGCGGCGAAGCGCTGGACCACGTGCTGCTGCACGGCCCTCCCGGACTGGGCAAGACCACGCTGGCCAACATCATAGCACAAGAAATGGGTGTGGGCATCCGCATAACCAGCGGCCCGGTGCTGGACAAGCCCGCCGACCTGGCCGGACTGCTCACCAACCTGGAGCCGCACGATGTGCTCTTCATCGACGAGATCCACCGCCTGACGCCGGTGATCGAGGAGTACCTCTACAGCGCCATGGAGGACTACCGCATCGATCTCGTCATCGATGCCGGCCCCAACGCACGCACCGTACAGATCGCGCTCAACCCCTTCACCCTAGTAGGCGCCACCACGCGCAGCGGCCTCCTCACTGCTCCGCTACGCGCGCGTTTCGGCATCAACAGCCGTTTGGACTACTACGATGCGGCCACACTGAAGGGCATCATCAAACGCAGTGCGAGCCTGCTGAACGTACCCATCATAGACGAGGCGGCGGACGAGATAGCGCGACGCAGCCGTGGTACCCCGCGTATCGCCAACGCACTGTTGCGCCGCGTGCGCGATTTCGCACAGATCCAAAGCGATGGCACCATCGAACTGCCCATCGCGCAGCACGCCTTGAAGGCCCTGAACGTGGACGCACATGGCCTTGACGAGATGGACAACCGCATCCTGGGGGCAATCATCGATAAGTTCGGTGGCGGGCCGGTGGGGCTGACCACTGTGGCCACATCGGTAGGTGAGGAGGCTGGCACCATCGAAGAGGTGTATGAACCCTTCCTGATCATGGAAGGCTACCTGCAGCGCACGCCGCGCGGCCGTTTGGCCACCGAGCGTGCCTACCGGCACCTTGGCCGTGCGCCGAGCGTGAAGCCGGGGAGTTTGTTCGAGTAACGCTTCGGCTTGATGCTATCAGATGATAGCATCACCAGTGCGGTGGCTTGAACACCTACCACGCATTCTTCTTCTTCCCCCAACCGATACCAATATCGATCCCTCCGCAAAAGCTCAAGGTGCGCAGGTCCGTGGCACCCACCTCTTCCACCACCGCGCGCCCGCCACCACCCACATTGTAGTGCCCGCCCACGTACAGGTCGGCATAGAAACCTTCCAACCCTCCGCGAACACCCATGCGCATGCCGATCGGGATCAATGTGGCGGACCCATCCACCGAGCGAAAGCCGATGTTCGGCCCCATGTAGAACGAACTGCTTTCGTTGTCGCTGAAGTGGTAATGGCTGTGATAGGTCATCACCCAGGACGTTGCCCCGGCACTGTAGCGCATCTGCACGCCCATGGCAAGGCGGTCGTTCAGGTCATGATCGTAGCCCAGCCCATAATGCACGAAATCGGTATTGATGCCTGTGGATACCGGCTCGACATTGAAGAAGATGGCGCGGATACCGCCTTGGGCGTGTGAAGTACCTGCGCACAAGAGGGCCAAAGCAGTGAACGCAGCAATGCGGATATCGAACATGGTGGAAAACTACGGAAAGGGAGTGGATGAGCGCGCAGAGCGACAAGGCTGCTGGCTCCAATGCACTCTTCAAGGGGACCGTGGAATACCTGCGCGTGAAAAGTGGATATACCTTGTACAACAAGATGAGATCGTTGATCACCTACGCTGCCTTTGGTCTCCTGGGCCTGACATCAGCGTGCAACACCACCCCTTCCACCATGGACCAGCGACCTGAAGATCGAAGCCGTTCGGAACCACGCCTTCCTCGCCGACATGGATGCGGACGACTATTTTCCGAAGCATGTGGTGGACCAAGGCCGGGACATACTCGTTGAGCTCTGCCACAGCCTGGAAGCACAACCGCCCAAGAGCTTGGAGGAGTTTTACGCACACACCCACAGTGCCACCGAACACTTCAACGACCTTCGATCCGCGTTCGAGGACGCTGGCAGTGAGCTGGAGACCGCTGCCCGCGAAAGCATTGGCTTCGATGCCGATGTGAAGGAGCTGATAGCGACACGCGATCGGTAGCCCAGTAACTCTTGATACCGGCGCGAACAATGTGCTGTATTCATCCAGCTTAGCAGGCGCGTAGCTGATGAACCATTCTTTGGGAAGAGGTTAGCTGCGTAACAAGTTGCGGGGAGTATGTCGCAGTATCGCCAACTCGCTCTCAGGCAGCACTTGGCCTCCTCCACACGTCCTATATCCGGCTGGCACATCTATCTTGGTATATCCTAATGAAGCACCTGATCACCCTATTAGCTTGTTCCTTGTGGGCGATCCTCCTTCAAGGGCAGGCCATCACCATATCGTTCCAGGTTACACCCGATGCATGTGGCAATGGGACGGGCCGCATCGTTGCGATCATCGAAGGTGGCACAATACCCTACACTGTGGTCTGGAGCAATGGTGCTTCCAATCCAGGGGATACACTCTACATCTCCAATATCACCGGACTAAGTGCAGGCTCCTATTCGGTCACCGTTACGGACTTCCTTGGCGTGGAGGCCACCGGAACGGTCGCGGTGCCAGCCACCACTGGGCTCCCTCCGTTCAACGATACGGTGGTGTCGACCTGCGATGGTGCATGTACCGATCTGTTCTATACATCGCTTAACGGCTTGGGTGCAGGTCCACCATTCACCGCGACCAGCGACCCACCCTTGTCCATCGGACCGACGATACAAGGAAATATGCTCGGGCTATTGGGTGCCTGTGGTGGCTTCACCTACCTCATCACCCTGAGCGATGCCCTTGGCTGCTCCACGGAATGGACGGTGACCGTAGAAGATGTGAGCACGCCCAACCTGCTTTCCCAGCAGATCATCGGTAGTTGTGCGAATGGTACGCAAGGGAGTATCGAATTGCAGTACGACCAGCCAATCGACTTCCTTGCCTACACGCCCAACTGGAACCCAGTGAGCTTCACACCAGGCGGACCGGGCCAGGTCTTTCTCACCGGATTGGGCCCAGGCAGCTACATCACCCAAGCCACGAGCCTACAGAGCATCTGGTGCTACGACTCCCTGCAATTCGTGGTTCCCACGCTCACCTCCAACTGTGGCACCCTGCAAGGAACGGTGTATGCCGACCTACAAGGCGACTGCAATTTGGATGTCGACGACCTGCCACTTCCTTGGCGGATGGTGAGCATCGGACCCAGCGGCGATCTGGCCATGACCAACGCACAGGGCTTCTACATCCACGGTCTGGAATACGGCAACTACACGGCAGACCATGCTTCGCCCGGCTTCACGGTGAATTGTCCACCCACCTTGCCTGCCACGTTCACGGTGGATGCTGTAACTCCGCTGGCCACTATCGACTTCGCCTTGGAACCGGACCTAGGACCCGATGCCTCCGTATTCCTTAATACCAGTTGCCATACCCCCGGCGATAGCGTGTATTACTGGGCCACCGTCACCAACAGCGGTCCCTTTACGCTCAGCGACCTCACCCTCACCGTAGATTTCGACCCACTACTCTCCTTCCAATTCGCCGACTCCACTCCGGTGGTGAACGTTCCCGGCTCGGTCACATGGGCCCTGCAGCCCTTGGGTCCTTTCGCCACGGCTTCGCGGTGGATGAGACTACTTCTGCCACCGGACCCAGCATTGTTGGGCATGAACGTGGTGGCCTCGGCAACCGTAAGTGGACCCACGGCCGATGCGGACCCCACCAACGACACATACCTCATCAACAACATCGTCATCGGCCCCTACGACCCTAATGACAAGTTGGTACAGACCAGCTCAGGGGCCAGGCCGGGTTTCTATGTACTGACCCTTGACGCCTATGTGGACTACACGATACGATTCCAGAATACCGGTTCGGCACCGGCTGTGAATGTGTTCCTGCTGGACACCATCGCTCCTAACTTGGACCTGACCTCCTTCAGCGTGCTGGGTGCCTCACATGCTTTCGAGGCGAGCCTTTTGGAAGACCGTGTACTCCGTTTCGACTTCCCGAACATCATGCTCCCTGACAGCTCAGCCGACTTCGCCGAAAGCATCGGCTTCATCAGCTTCAGGCTACGGCCGAACGAATTGCTGCCTGGCGACCTGCTCACCAATGCCGCCGACATCTTCTTCGATCTCAACCCGCCCATCCGCACCAATACGGCCACTGTCCTGGTGGATCTGTTCGAGTCCGTTGATGAAGGAACGAAACCACGGTTGCAGTTATTCCCGAATCCTGTACAGGATGCACTACGCATCGCCGGGCTTCCTTCAGGCGTGCATAAGCTGGACATCCTTTCACTTGATGGCCGACTGCTCATCTCGTATGCCTTGAACGGCGAGCAGGCCACGCTGGACCTATCGCGCATGGCAGCCGGTATCTACCTGGTGCAGCTGCGTGACGATGAGGGCCGCATGCATTCGGCGCGCTTCGTGAAGGAGTGAAGTTGCTCAACGCCCCCGCTTACCGCGCTGAACCAACCACACACCAGCCAGTACCAAAGGGCCGCCGATGAGTTGCTCGGCGCTCACCGTTTCTCCCAGCAGCGCTGCGGCAGCCGTGAGGGTCACGAAGGGCTGCACGTACTGGAAGGCCGAACTGCGCTCGGGTCCCAATGCTGCCACGGCATCGCTGTACACCCATAGGGCCACACCACTTGCCAAAAAGCCCAGAAAGAGCAGGGCCAACAGGGGCGCAACCGTTGGGTCCGCATGCCAGGTACCCATGAACGCGGCCATGCCCAGGTTGGGCAGCACCGCCACGAGCAAGGCGCTGGCCGAAACGCGGAGGCCACCACTTCGCCGCGCGGGGCCTGTACTCAATAGTGTATAGGCAGCCCAAGTGAAAGTGCTGATGAACATCAAAAGGTCGCCCGTGCCGGCCTCTGCGAATTGTGCCGGACGCGTGGACGTGAGCACCAGAACGCCAGCCGATGCCGCTGCGATGCCCACCCAACCGATAGCACGCATGTGTTCGCGCAGGAAAAGCCAAGCGCCCAAAGCCACAACGGCCGGTATGAAGGCCACGATCCAGCCCGCATGCATGGTGCTGGTGCGCTGGATGGCCCATGCTTGGATGAGCAGGTGGATACCGAAAAGCAGGCCCAACAGCAGCACCCGTGGCCGATCCTCCCGTTCCGGCAACAGCGGACCGCCACGCCAGAGCAATACCGCGAAGAGGAAGAGTGCACCCAATAGGTTGCGCAGCCAAACGACACCGTAAGGCGTGGCACTGTCCAAGGCCATGCGCAAGGCGATGAAGGAACTGCCCCAGATCACAATGGCCAACATGGCCTTCGCGTAAGGCCTCCATGACATGCTGTGGGTGCTGCGCATCGGGGTGCAAGGATACTTCGGATATGGTAGCACAGACCTCCGCAAGGCATCGTTCCTAGGCGCGCCGATCGGAACCTTGCCTACGAACTTGCCGCCAATCGCAGCCGCAGCGCCAATGCCACGGGCACCCTCAGGTCGACGGCGAATTACCACGATCGCGGTATTGTTCGGAGACCCAGCAGCGGGTGACTTTTGTGGCCATGCTGGAACGCCTTTCGAGATCTCTCCTGATCCGCCTCACCCTTGCAACTTTCGCATGGATCGGAGGGCAGCACCTTTTCGCCCAGCAAGCGGACAGCATCCGCACCGTGATCCTCGGCACACTCGAAGTGCAGGGGCCTGCACAATTCGGCTTAAGGCCCGCCAGTGATACCCTGGGCGCAGTGATCATGGCGGGAAAGCGCACGGAAACGATCCTGCTGTCAGCCATGTCGGCCGACCTGTCGCAGAATCAAGCCCGCCAGGTGTTCGCCAAAGTGCCCGGCATCACCGTGTGGGAGAATGATGGTAGCGGTGTACAACTGGGCATCGCTGCACGCGGCTTGAGCCCGAACCGCAGCTGGGAGTTCAACATGCGGCAGAACGGCTTCGATATCGCGGCCGATGTGTTCGGTTACCCCGAGGCCTACTACATACCGCCCATGGCCGCCTTGGAGCGCATCGAGGTGGTGCGCGGTGCAGCCTCGCTGGCCTATGGTCCGCAGTTCGGGGGGCTGGTGAACTTCGTGCTGAAAAAAGGGGTGAAGGACCGCCCCATCGCGTTCGAGACCCGGCAGACCGTGGGCTCCTACGGGCTCTTCGACAGCTACAATGCGCTTGGCGGTGCCAAAGGGCGTTGGAGCTACTACACCTTCCTGCATCACCGCAGTGCCGATGGCTGGAGGGCCAACAGCCGATACAACACCCTAACCGGACATGCCGGAGTGGAGTACAGGGCATCGAGCAAACTCAAACTGGGCTTGGAGTACACCCACTCCACTGTGCGTCAGCAGCAACCGGGAGGACTTACGGACGAGTTGTTGGAGCGGGATGCACGCTCTTCCACACGGGCACGCAACTGGATGCTGTTGCCGTGGAACGTGGCGGCCGCCACCATGGAATGGCGCCCCAATGACCGCACCGTGGTGGACGTGAAACTCTTCGGCACCATGGCGGAGCGCAACAGCGTGGGATTCCTGCGGCCGGTGAACGAACCCGATACCATCAGCAGGCTTACCGGCGCCTACGCCCAACGGCAGGTGGACCGAGACAACTATCTCAACTACGGGGTGGAGGCTCGCGTGCGCCGCAACTGGACCTTCATGGGGCGCCAGGCCTACCTGGCGGCCGGCCTGCGCGGCTACACCGCCCAGAACCTGCGCCGCCAGCAAGGCAAAGGAAGCACAGGCAGCGATGCGGACCTCAGCATCACCGGCGACTTCGGTCGTGAATTGGACCTTACTACCCAAAATGCAGCCGTGCATGCCGAAGTGCTGCTGCCATTCAGTGAGCGGCTCTCCCTGGTACCGGGTGCCCGCTTCGAGCACATCACCTCGCGGGTGGATGGCCGCATCAACGCCACCGGGACCGGCGGGGTTGACAGTGGTGAACGCCTGCGCCAACTGCCCCTCCTGGGCATCGGCGCGCAATTCCGCACTTCGGCGAACACACAGCTCTATGCCAACTTCAGCCAGGCTTACCGCCCGGTGCTCTATAGCGACCTCACCCCTTCCGCCACAACGGACATCATAGACCAGGACCTGCAGGATGCCCGGGGGTACAATCTGGATGGCGGTTACCGCGGTTCCGTGGGCAGCTTCCTCGCCTTCGACATCGGGGGGTTCATGTTGCAGTACGACAATCGCATCGGCACCATCCTGCGCGATGGCCAGAACTTCCGCACCAACATAGGCGCGTCCCGCAGCACGGGTGTTGAAGCGTATGTGGAGGCCGACCTGCTGAACCTGCTTTACGGAGGTAATAAGGGGCGTTCCAAACTCGCCGTGTTCGTGAGCTACGCCTACGTGGATGCCCGTTATACACGCTGGAACGACCCGGTAGGAACGGATGATCCGACACGTGACCTCTCGGGCAAGCGTGTGGAGTACGCGCCGGAGCACATCCTGCGCCCCGGCATCACCTACCGCGATGGACGCCTTACCGTGGCCGTGAACGTGAGCGTGGTGGATGGCGTGTATACCAACGCGAACAACACCGAGGCCCCGAACGCGACCGCCACCGCCGGTTTCCTCTCCGGCTACACCGTGGCCGATGCCAATGCCACTTGGGCCTTCAACAAGAGCTTGGCACTGACCGTGGGTGTGAACAACATGCTCGACGAGATCTACGCCACACGCAGGGCGGGCGGCTATCCAGGCCCAGGGGTACTACCGGGCATGGGGCGCACGCTATTCCTTACGCTGGACGCGAAGTTCTGAGGTTGGTCGCTCGTACCGTTCTCCGCTCAGCGACCATCACGCTTACACCAGTGGATGCCGCGTGCCATTCATGAGCCTTCACCACACGAACGACCGCGCCATGCGCCCACCGTTCGATGTGATGAGTTCCACCACATGCACACCTGCGCTCCATGTGCTGGCATCCAACCGCAGCTGCGGACCGCCAACCCGTTGGCGCGCTACCATTCGGCCCGAAGCGTCAAGCACTAAAACCTCCGCACCAGGCAGCACCGCCTCCGGCAACACCACGAGCACCGAAGCACTTGTCTTGTCCTGGAACACGTACCAATCGACAGGCGCGGAAACGTTCGCAACGGTCGCGCTCAACTGGTACTCGTACGCGCCCAGGTCCACACTTCCAACAGGGCGCGCATTGCCCAGGATGTCCGTGGGTGGAGCGTCCGTGTCCGCACCCACGTTGATGGCGGGGCTGCCGCTGGCAAGCTGGAAGTCCGCCAAGGCAGGGTCCTCCGAAGGGGAAACGAACTGAGGATCACCCACCAAGGTGTTCGTGCCGAAGGGATCGGCCAGGCCGGTGTTCGCGCCCCACAGGTTGTTGTCCACCGTCAGTGCGGTCGCGTTGAACTGGTCCATCGGCGGGATACCCGCATCGGGTAGTGCGATGTTGTTGCGGAAGGTCATGTCGTCCACGAAATACGCGGTGTATTCCCCATCATCAATGGCCGGTGAAAGGCAGTTGTGGAAGGTGGTGTTGTTCACCACGGTCACATGGTCGGCAAAGAACGCGTGGATGCCACGGCCTCCATTGGCGAAGCATACGTTGTTGGCCACGTACGTGCCTCCGGTATAAACGCCGAGCGTGGATCCGTTCTGCGAGTTGCGCGTATCGTCGATGATGATGCCGTTGCCGTCGGTGATCTGGCCCACGGCGATGAAGGGCACGTAGTTGAAGTTGCCCGCGCAGATGTTGCCTTCGATCCGCATCTTGACGCCCGTGCCACCGTCCGAGTTCCAGTTCTGGAAATTGGAGATGCCGCTATTGCCGTATGGTGCGTACCACCCACAGTTCAGCACGGTGTTGTTCAGGATGCTCACATGGTCCGCGCTGTAGGTGTAGATGCCCCCGCCACCACAATCGCGGATGGTGCAGTTGCGTACGATGACGTGGTGGGGCAGCTCCGTTGGGTTGCCGTTCTGCG
>JBBEDG010000200.1:0-10871 GCA_040881405.1 Flavobacteriales bacterium
TCTTCAGGTCCACCGCCAGGCTCATGTTCTCGATGTAGAGGATGTCGTATTTCAACCGACGTACCATCTGCTCCACATTCTCGGCATAGCCGAACTTCACCTGCCCCCAGCTGGTGATGCCCGGCCTCACCTTGTGCAAGTGCCGGTAGTGCGGCGCCACCTCGGTGATGGCATCGATGAAGAACTGACGCTCGGGTCGTGGACCCACCAGGCTCATGTCGCTCTTCAGCACATTCCAGAACTGCGGCAGTTCGTCCATGCGTGTGCGACGCAGCCACCGACCGATCGGGGTGATGCGCGGATCGGTGCTGCTGCTGAGTTGTGGTCCGTTGCGCTCAGCATCGCTGTACATCGTGCGGAACTTGTGGATCATGAAAGGGCGCCCGAATTTGCCGATGCGCTCCTGGCTGAAGAAGATGGGGCCGCTGCTGGAAAGCTTCACCAGGATGGCGAACACAATGAAAACGGGTATGAGAACCAACAAGGCCAGGCTGCTCAGCGCGATATCCACGGCCCGCTTCAAGGAGAACTGCCATGCCGGCATGATCTCGGGGTTCACCTCGATCAGCGGAGTGCCGAAGATGCTCGTCATCTTCACTGATCCTGAAAGTATGTCGTACATGTCCGGAATGATCTTCACCCGCACCCCAGTGCCTTCAAGCTCGTTCATTATCCGGCTGATGTGGTTGTGCTCCCCGGAATCCACCGCCACGATCACTTCTTCCACGGTATGCTGTTCGATGATGCGCCGCAGTTCGTTCCATTTGCCCAAGCGGGCCAGGCCCACGTTGGCAAGCAGCTGATCTCCGCCATTCACGTTGGCGAAACCGATGAAACGATTGCCCGGCGATTTGGGCATCGACTCGATCTCCTCGTAGATCGCCATGGCCCGTTCGTTGCCACCCACCAGTACGGTGTTGAACCCGATGATGCGCTCGTGGACTTTGCGCACGGTGCTGCTCGTGAGCGCGAAACGCAGCAGGAAGGTGATGCCGAAATGAAGGAGGAACAGGGCCAGGAAGGAGCGGTAGTAGTATTGATAACCCGCAACCTGATCATCCAGCAAGAGCGAGAAGAAGATGACCACCACACCGATCAACGATATCAAGAGCGTTTGCCCCAATTCCTTGATGCGGTAGCGACGCAGTATATCCCGATACCCGCCCACAATGGTATACAGGCCGAACCAGAAGAGGGGGATGATGACGAGGCCCTTGTAGTAGTTGAGGTCGAAGGTCAACGGTACCTCATACCCGAATTTGATCGGTTCCAGATAGACCTTCCGATAGATGTAGAAAAGCGTCCAAGCGAGACCACTGCCCAAGAGGTCCGCAGCCACGTACTTCGCCACCTGTTTCCTGCGGTCGATCATGGCGCAATGCGCACTAGCTTGATATTCTCCAGATATACCGAGGCACTGCTTCGCCCCTCAGGTAGTGTGGCTTCGATGAAGATGTCGCGTTGGGATATCGCCGTATTGAACACAGGCGATAAGTCTATATGGATCTTGTTCCAGACGGTTCCTCCCGAAGAGTTGCTGGTGGGTGCGACGAAGACATAAGGGCTGGCCGTGGGTATTCCACCGAATACGTACTGCACGCCCACCGTGAACTGGATGTCGGACCGATAATCCAACTCCAGGAAAATAGGGCCTCCGAAAACCTCGAAATCCTCATCGCTGAACACCCGGATGTAGCGGTGCTCCTCATCGAGTACGAACCCACCGCTGGGCGTATCGTCAAGGACGATATCCGGATGCTCCGCAGGTGTGAAGCGCAGCAGGAGGGTATCGCTCGCGGGGGCAAGGTTCAGCAGAGTACCCGGGTCGTCGAAGGACTCGATCCAGAAAGAAGCCGCATCGATGTAGGTGACAGTTGGGGAAATTGTAGTGGTTGCATTCTTCGAGAGTTCCACCGAAGCGATGTAGGGATCCATGAAAGGGTAACGCAGCCTATCATCGTACATGCCGTTCCGCTTGATGGCAGGCACGACCCGCACTTCCACGGTGCCTTCATAGAGCGCCGGAATGCGCGCAGGAAGTTCCCATGCTCCGAGCAGTTCGTCGTTCACCGAGACCCACACATCGGTTATTCTGCTGGTGGGCGCCCCCTGCAACACCGTGGTCGTTACTTCCACCGCGGGTATTTCCAGATAGGAGGGCACCTTGTCGCCCTTGCTGCAAGCGGTGCCCATGGCCAAAAGCAGAAGTGCGAACCACGGGCGGGTTGATGTCATGCGGAAATTGCAACGTTCCATAGACCCGGATCAGTATGTAAGGCTGGAATTATTTCGTGCCATTTCCGCAAGAACACGGTGCGCCGTGCCGAGGGCGGCCGCACCATCGGCTATGCTGACCGAGGCTTTGGTACCAGTGCCAATGGAATTCAGGAAGGCACGTAGTTCTTCGCGAATGGCATTGGTCGTGGGCACCACCGGCTTTTCGAATTCGATCTGGCGTTGACCCTTGCCGTTACCAAGGTCCAATGTTATCCCGAACGGATCGGCCTCACCTTCAACGGTGCTCATCCTTACTATCTCGGTCTCCTTGGTGAGCATGTCAACCGCGATGTAGGCATCCTTCTGGAAGAAGCGGCTCTTGCGCATGTTCTTCATGCTGATACGGCTTGCGGTAAGGTTCGCCACGCAGCCGTTGGCGAAACGCAGGCGGGCATTGGCGATGTCCGGGGTGTCGCTCACCACGGCAACTCCGCTCGCGCTCACCTCTTCCAATGGACTGTCCACCACGTGGAGGATGATATCGATGTCGTGTATCATCAGGTCGAGCACTACGCTCACATCGGTTCCGCGCGGATTGAACTGCGCCAAACGGTGCGATTCGATGAACATCGGGTTCTTCAAATATGGCAGTGCGGCCTGAAATGCCGGGTTGAAGCGTTCAACATGGCCCACTTGGACCACCCGACCTGCGGCTGCCGCTTTTCGAACCAGGTCCTGCGCTTCTTCGAGGGTATTGGTCAAAGGTTTCTCGATGAACACATGTTTGCCAAGTTCGAGAGCATGACTCGCAAGTGCGTGGTGCGTAAGGGTAGGGGTGACTATATCAATGGCATCCACCGCACCAAGCAAGTCCTCGATGGAGGGGTACAGTGGTGTGCCGAATTCATCGGCGATGAGCTTCTGCCGCTCTGGGCTGGGATCATGGAAGCCCACCACTTCGCATGCATCGAGTTCGCGCAACTGTTGGATGTGGATGCGGCCCAAGTGGCCTGCGCCAAGTACACCGATGCGAAGGGGTAAGGACATGTTCCCGTGACCTGCAGGACATTTATGAGCTTGCAAGGGGCGCCAAAAGTAGGATTTGAGGCTCGGGCAAGGGGCGTGGAGTAACTTTATCGCCCGATAAGATGGAGGATAGCTATCGCCACAAAGGCCTGCGCAAACAATTGGTGGACGAACTCCGCCGCAAGGGAGTGGTCGATCAGCGTGTCCTGGACGCTATCGGTAACATTCCACGTCACCAGTTCATCGACGATACCGCCTTCCTACAGTTGGCCTATGCCGATGCGGCCTTTCCGATCGGCTGCGGACAGACCATTTCGCAACCCTACACGGTCGCCTTTCAAACAAGCCTGCTCGCCCTGAGACCGGGTATGAAGGTGCTTGAGATCGGTACAGGTAGCGGGTACCAGACCGCGGTGCTGGCTGCAATGGGCATGAAGGTATTCTCTATTGAACGTCACAAGCCACTTTACTTGCGCACCAAGGAACGATTGAACCGCATGGGCTACAAGGCCGGCATGTTCCATGGCGATGGATTCGTGGGCTTAAGTCGTGAAGCTCCGTTCGATCGGGTGTTGGTCACGTGCGGAGCGCCATACGTTCCGCCAGCACTTCTTGACCAACTGAAGGTAGGAGGTATAGCGGTGATACCAGTGGGAGAAGGAACCGTCCAGACCATGGTCAGCATTCTGCGCTCGGCTACGGATGCCTACGAACGCACGGAGCACGGCGATTTCCGTTTTGTACCCATGTTGGAGCAGAAAGCCGGGTAGAGGACTTGCATGTTCCAAGACTTTTCTATTTTTGCGGCCGCATTGGAGTACAGATCGGGTCGAGGGGATGTTGAGAATGAACGATGCTCCTAACAAAAGGCTGTTAAGAACAGAAGCAACGATTTGTTGTCAGTTTACGCCACGTATCTACATTTGGCCACCAAGTGCCACGTCATTAACCTGAAAGCACGCAAACCAAAAACGTTCGACATGAAGAAGACAGTACTTTTCGCAGCCGCGCTTGTCGCCGCTTCGACCGTGTCCGCCCAGACCGGCGAGATCACGAGCAACCGTGGTGAGAACTGGTTGTCACAAGACGGTGATTGGGGTATCACTTTCGATGCTTCCCCAATGCTGAACTACGTGGGTAACTTGTTCAACGGTACCACTGGCAACGGTGGTGCAGCTTTGACCTGGGCCAATCCGATGTTCGCCATCCAGGGTAAGAAGTTGGTGGATGCCAACACCGCATACCGCGGCAAGCTTCGTGTGGGCTTCGGTTCTACTTCGGTCACCGCACTGGAAGGTGCTGACTTCGGTTACGGCGACTCCACCTTCACCCAGAAAGTGGGCGGAACCAACATCGTGTTGGGTGGCGGTCTCGAAAAGCGGGTAGGTAGCAGCCGTGTGGTAGGTGTTTACGGTGCTGAGGCTTATGTAGCCCTCGGTTCCGGTAAGACCACCCACGAGTTCGACGTGGCTTTGAGCAACGACAACGCAGCAACCCGTGTTACCGAAGTGAAGAACGGTTCCACCTTCGGCCTCGGCCTTGGCGTATTCGGCGGTGTTGAATGGTTCGCAGCTCCCAAGCTCTCCATCAGCGGCGAGTACACCTGGGGTCTGATGTTGTCCAACACCGGTGCTTCCTCCACCACCGTGGAGAACTGGACCGGTACCGCAGTGAACACCACCACCACCGAGAGCGGCAAGACCAACAGCTTCGGTCTTGACACCGGTGTTAGCGGTGTAAGCCTCGGCCTCAACTTCTACTTCCAGTAGTAGTACCTACAACGGCACTGAAAGCCCTCCGAGCATCAGCTCGGGGGGCTTTTCTTTTTCATACCATGGTTATCTTGCTGGCATGCTCCCCGTTTTGAACGCTGAACAACTGCGTGCCACCGATGCACATGCTATGTCTTCGGAACCCATCGCCTCAGTGGACCTTATGGAGCGCGCAGCGGATCACTGTGCCCAGCGGATCATCGAATTGCTGCGCCAAGGCGCATGGGGAGCGCACCAAGACACCGGTTTCCTGGTCATCGCTGGCATGGGCAACAATGGCGGGGATGGTCTGGTCATCGCCAGGCTGCTCCACGGAGCTGGCTATCGAGTGCGCGTGATCCGTTGCGAGTACCGCCAGCAAGCCTCTCCGGACAATGCAGCCAACTGGGAACGCCTGCTTGCACAGGGTGTCCAGTGCATTTCTGTTCAAGATGCTTCAGCGCTGCTGGATATACAGCCTGCGGATGTGATCATAGATGCGATCTTCGGAACAGGGCTCACAGAAGAGGTGCCGTCCACGGTGGCTTCGCTCATCCACCAAGTACGCAAGAGCGACCGTCCTGTGGTTGCGATCGACCTGCCAAGTGGTTTGTTCGCTGAGGATAACACGGGGATCGATCACGCACGTATCATGCGGGCAACCCTCACGCTTACCTTGGAATTCCCGAAGCTTGCACTGCTGCTCCCCGAGAATGCAGCAGTTGTGGGTGTGTGGGAATTGATCCCCATTGGCTTGGACCACGAATACGCTTCGACCTTGGGGAGTGGGTACACCATGGTCTTGGAGCAGGATGCCTCTGCAATGCTCCGTCCAAGGCCCCAGTTCGGGCACAAGGGGACATTTGGTCATGCGCTCATCGTTGCCGGTAGCACAGGTAGAGCAGGAGCTGCAGTGCTTGCCACGCGTGCAGCACTTCGCAGTGGCACAGGCTTGGTGACAGCTCATGTGCCCGGCGGTGCTTTGGATATCCTTCAGATCAGCTGCCCAGAAGCGATGTGCTCCACGTCGAACCTTAGAGGTCTCGTGGACGCCCTCCCGGACCTATCGCAGGCCAGCGCTGTTGGCATTGGACCCGGACTTGGATCGGATCCTGATACTGCATTGGTCCTCAAGCGTTTGATCCAAGAGTGTGTAGTGCCCTTGGTGCTTGATGCGGATGCATTGAACATCCTTGCCGAGAACCGCACATGGCGATCCTTCCTGCCGCCCGGGACCATCCTGACACCTCATCCCAAGGAATTCGATCGCATGGAAGGGAGCCCTGCCGAGAGCGGATACCAGCGTTTGCAACGTGCTCGGGCCATGGCGGGCAAAGAAGGTGTTACCGTGGTATTGAAAGGGGCGTGGACCGCGGTTTGTGCACCCTCCGGCGAGGTGTTCTTCAATTCAACGGGCAATCCGGGCATGGCCAAAGGCGGCAGCGGCGATGCGCTCACGGGTCTACTTACCGGACTCCTTGCTCAGGGTTATGCCCCACTGCAAGCTGCAATTTTCGGTGTGTATCTCCATGGCCTTGCAGGCGATCTTGGCGCAATGCACAAGGGAATGGATGGCATGCATGCAGGGGACCTCATCGATGCACTTCCCGAGGCTTGGAAGCAGCTACGTAATGCTGGCTTCGAGGAGGCGGAGCGGAACGATCGGGTCTAGAACAGCCCATCCAAGGGTCCCTTTCCTTCGCGTAGTATCTCCGGCTCCTCGCCGCTCAGATCGATCACTGTACTTCCCTCCAGTCCGCCCGGGCCACCATCCACAACAAGGTCCACTTGGTGCCCGATGCGCTCCTCGATCAGGGAAGCGTCAGTGGTGTATTCCACCACGGCATCGTCGTCGTGTACGCTGGCCACCACCAAGGCATGCCCGAGTTCCGCCACAATTGCCAATGGAATGGCATGGTCAGGAACCCGTATACCTACGGTCCGTTTGTTGTTCTTGAACAGTTTTGGAATTTCACTACTAGCAGGCACGATGAACGTGTAAGGACCGGGCAAGGCCTTCTTCATGGTGCGGAAAGCAGGTGTGCTGAGCTGCCGGGCATACAAGGCCAATTGGCTCAGGTCCGCGCAGATCAAGCTCAGGTCAGCCTTCCCGGGTTTCGCACCCTTCAGCCGGGTCACGGCCTCTATCGCCCTGGATTGGTGCGCACTGCACACATAGGCATACACTGTGTCCGTTGGGATGACCACAACGCCGCCCTTCTGCAAGGTCCTGACCACCTCGGCCACCTTGCGTGGTTCGGGGTTCACAGGGTGTATCGCCAACAGCATCCTTTACGCTTTCACGCTTTGTGCGGCAGCTTTCTTGTGGTCCGCAAGGAATTTCTCCAGACCGATGGTGGTGAGCGGATGGTCGAACAGGGCTGTAATAGCACTGAGTGGGCAGGTGGCCACATCCGCACCCACCTCCGCGCATTGTACGATGTGCAAGGGGTGCCTTATGCTGGCAGCCAGGATCTCGGTACCGAAGCCGTAGTTGTCGTAGATCACACGGATCTGCTCGATCAGCTGCACACCATCGGCGCTCACATCATCCAAGCGACCGATGAACGGCGATACGTAGCTGGCTCCGGCTTTAGCAGCGAGCAATGCCTGCCCGGCGCTGAACACCAAGGTGCAGTTGGTCTTTATACCCTTAGCCGTGAAGGTCTTTATTGCCTTGACCCCATCACGGGTCATTGGCACCTTCACCACGATGTTCGGATGAAGGGCTGCCAGGTTCTCTCCCTCGCTGATCATACCCGCATAGTCCGTGGAGATCACTTCGGCGCTAACATCACCATCCACTATGTTGCAGATGTCAACATAGTGCTGCATCACCCGGTCATGGCCGCTGATCCCCTCTTTGGCCATCAGCGAAGGATTGGTGGTCACGACATCAAGGACTCCAAGGTCCTGGGCTTCTTTGATCTGGGCGAGACTGGCCGTATCGATGAAGAATTTCATGGGAATGGGATGTGCCGCAAAGGTAGCCGCTTGGCCCAGCACTTGCATGCGTGCCCTGATGTTCATGAACTCTTGGTACACTTCTCCCCGCCGCCATGGCGCCCGCTACCTTTGCACGGCCATGCTGCGCCAACTTTTTCCCCTATTCTTCATCCTGCTTTCCTGCACTGCATTTGCCCAACCCGGCTCTTCGGACCTGAACCGGTCCGACGCTCAGGGGAGAAAGCAGGGTGATTGGGCCAAGGCTTGGCCGAACGGGAAGCTCCGATACCAAGGCCGGTTCAAGGACGACAAGCCCATGGGGGAGTTCAAGCACTTCGATGAGGAAGGAAGGCTTACAAGCATACAGCTGCATGCGGGCGATGGCAAGGTGAGTCGGGCGCAGCATTTCCATCCCAATGGCAAGACCATGGCCAAGGGTAAATATGTGCAACAGGTAAAGGATAGCACCTGGAACTATTTCGACACGGAAGGCCAGCTACGCAAAGTGGAGCGTTACGATTCCGGCCGGTTGCATGGCCCACAGGAGGTGTACTACCCCAATGGAACTTTGGCAGAGAAGGACAACTATGCGAATGGGAAGCTTCACGGCGAAAGCCAAAGCTGGTTCGACAACGGCAACGTGAAGACCCTGGCCACGTATATGAATGGAGAACCTGAAGGGAACATGGTCTTCTATTTTCCCACAGGAAAGAAGGAGATCGAAGGGAAATTGGTGAATGGGGATCGTGATGGAGCTTGGTACTACTTCAATGCCGATGGCACCATTCAGCTGCAAGCTCTCTATCGGCAAGGCGCCTTGGTGAAGGAGCGAAAGGAGAACGGCATTTTCAAGGAATACTACGACGATGAGCAGCTGATGAGCGAAGTGCGTTACCTGGCTGCAAAGCGCGAAGGGCCCTTCGTGGAGTACTACAACAATGGAGAGTGGGTGGTGCGGCCCATGCCTGCTGACCCGGTAAAAGGTACTCCCCCCGACATGGAGCGTGTTCTTCAGGGCCAGACCAAGAAGCGCGAAGGAGCCTACAAGAACGACCTGCTGGAAGGCGAGGTGAAGGAGTACGACCCCAAGGGGAAAATGATAAAGTCCGTCCGTTATGTGGCGGGCGAAGTAGTGGGAAAGCAATGAGCAAGCACGGACGGATATTGGTGGCCATGAGCGGCGGGGTGGATAGCTCCGTTACCGCCCTTATGTTGCATGAACAGGGCTATGAGGTCATCGGGGTAACCATGAAGACCTGGGATTACGCGGATACGAGCGGAGGCAAGCGGATCACCGGCTGCTGCGACCTGGACAGCATCAACGATGCGCGGAACATGGCGGTGAGCAAGGGCTTCCACCACATGATCATCGACATACGCGAGGAGTTCGGTGATGCCATCATCGGCAACTTCACCAGCGAATACCTAGCGGGTCGTACACCAAACCCCTGCGTGCTGTGCAACACCTTCATCAAGTGGGAGGCGCTCTTGAAGCGCGCTGATATGATGGATTGTGAACTGATCGCCACCGGACACTACGCCCAAGTGCGCCAGTTGGAGGATAACGGACGATGGGTGGTGAGCAGGGGACTCGACCCTACGAAAGACCAGAGCTATGTGCTCTGGGGGCTTGAACAGAAGAACTTGGCGCGAACGCGATTCCCCATTGGGGGCTTCCGGAAAAGTGACATCCGCAAGATGGCACTGGACAGTGGCTTTCCGGAGCTGGCGAACAAGAGCGAGAGCTACGAGATCTGTTTCATACCGGACAACGACTACCGCGGATTCCTGAAGCGCAGGGAATCCGAAGCCACTGCAAAGCTTGCGCATGGTAAGCTGGTCAGTGTGGGCGGGGAGCTCCTGGGCGAACATGATGGTTATCCCTTCTTCACCATAGGGCAACGCAAAGGACTTGGCATTGCCACTGGCGAACCTCTTTACGTTACGGAGATCGTTCCCGAAACGAACACCGTGGTACTGGGCCGCAAGGTGGACCTGGACAAAACCTCCATGTGGGTACGCAGGCCGAACTTCCAGAAAGTGGAGGTGTTGGATGGTGTAATGGAGGCTGTTACCAAGGTGCGTTACAAGGACAAAGGCACGCCCAGCACCCTTTCCATGGATGGTGAACGGGTACATGTTGAATTCCATGCACCGGTGGCAGGCATCGCACCGGGGCAAAGCGCCGTCTTCTATGATGGGGACGATGTGATCGGAGGAGGTTTCATCGACCGCGAAAGACCATGAAGAACACAAAGCTTTTCAACATCGCTTCGGCTCTTGTCGTTTCAGCCACACTGTTCACGTCATGTAAGGACGATGTAGTGACACCCCAAGAGCTTGGCCTTGACTTCTTCCCCTTGCGCACAGGGCAGTGGGTGGAGTACCAGGTGGATTCCATGTGGCGCGATGACATTCTGAATATTCGCGACAGTGTAAGCTACCGGTTGCTGGAGCGTGTTGAGGATGTGTACACCGATGCCAGTGGTCGCGCTGTGTATCGCATACTCCGTTACGTGCCTGATGCGACCGGCAACTGGGCGGTGCGCGATGTCTGGACCGCCCATAGGGATGTTCGTGCGGCTGAGATGACCGAGGAGAACAAGCGTCGATTGAAGCTGTCCTTCCCAGTGCGTGAGGCACGTACATGGAATATCAACGTATACAACAGCGACCGCTTGCTCGATGTGGCCTTCCGCGAATTGGACGAGCCATGGGTATCGGACAGCTTATCATTCGACAAGAGCGTGCTGGTGCGCAATGTGTTAGGCCCCAATGCGGTTGAAAAAAGGAACTTCGAGGAGCGCTACGTGCGCGATGTAGGCCTGGTGGAGAAGTACTGGGAAGAGACCAATACCCAAGCGAGCGGTGTACGCGGCTTTCGCATGCGCATGGTGGCGGTTGCATACGGCATTCAATGATCACGTTCAT
>JBBEDG010000201.1:0-10575 GCA_040881405.1 Flavobacteriales bacterium
AAGAACTCCGCGTTCGATCGCTTCTACCAACAGTCCGAAGTGAAGCTCGGAGACCTTACCGCACGCTCAGGCAAGCACGGCCTTGTGGAGTTGGTGGACGCTGAGGGAAAAGTGCAGCAGAAGCTGGAGTTCCCCGAGAACAAGGACCAGCACCATCGCTCTCCATTACTGGTGCACGAGGGACAACTGCTGGTCGGTACGGATGATGGCCGCGTGTTGTTCTACACGCTTCCTTGACCCAACGCGTTCAGCGCGTCCTGTACATGTCCATCGCTCTGCAACAGGGCACTGTGGGCATTGCGGATAATGCCACCCTTTGCGATCACATAGGTAACGCGACCCGGGATAAGCCCGAAAAGGCTGTTCACTTCATACGCCTTGTGGGCTTTTCCGCTGGTGTCGGCCAGCAGGGTGAAGGGTAGCTGCCACTGGGAAGCGAATGCCCGCTGTGCTTCACTGCCATCCTTGCTGATACCGACCACAATGGCATTCCTGGCTTTCAGGTCCGCGAAAGCGTCACGGAAGGCGCATGCCTCCATGGTACATACCGTGGTGCCGGCCTTCGGGTAGAAGAAGAGCACCACGTTGGCCTCCCGCCATGCGCTTGACAGTGTGAACGACTTTCCATCCTGGTCGGCAAGGACAAGATCGGGCGCGGGGGTTCCTGGGCTTAGCATGGGTGCGGTTCGGGTTCCAAGTCTACGATGCCGGTGAACAGATGGGATCGATCAAGGTTCGATGGGCCTCCGGAAAGCCCTTTCCAGCGGGCTACTTTTGCGCCCGCTGAACGCCACGACAATGAACGCCAAAGAAGCACGCCCAGTAAGCAACAGCTACTCCCAGACCACGCACGTGGTGCTGCCCAACGATACCAACACGCTGGGTAATCTCTTCGGAGGTCGCTTGCTGCAGTGGTTGGACATCAGTTGCGCGATCAGCGCGCACCGGCATTGTAAGCGGGTGGTGGTAACCGTGGCGGTGAACCACGTGGGCTTCGACAAGCCGATCAAGCTGGGCGATTTCGTCACGATCAAAAGCCATGTGAGTAGAGCTTTCGGCAGCAGCATGGAAGTGTGGAGCGATGTTTCCGTGGAGGACCAGGTTACCGGCGAGGAGATCAAATGCAACAGTGCCATCTACACCTTTGTGGCCGTTGACCATGCTGGCCGCCCGGTGAATGTGCCTGAGGCAACGCCAACGAACGAGGAGGAGCAAAGACGCTACGATGGCGCTCTGCGTCGGCGTCAGCTCCGCTTGATCCTTTCCGGAAAGATGAAGCCAGAGGAGGCTTCGGAATTGAAGGCGCTGTTCAGCTAAAAGACCAAGAGTTCGGCCACTCCTTCAAGGTCCTGCTGCTCCATGCACCTGAAGTGCCCCAGCGGGCAGCGGTCGTGTCCGATCTTGGAGCACGGACGGCAGGAGAGGCCGGTGACCTCGGCGATGTGTGCCCGTTCTGGATGTGTGGGTATGTAAGGACCCATGCCGAATTGCGGAACGGTATTGCCCCAGATGCTCACCACAGGCTTCTTATAGGCCGCTGCGATGTGCATGGCGCCGCTGTCGTGGGCCACCACACTGGCTGCTTGCGCAATGAGCGAGGCACTGCCCAGGATGTCGAACTTCCCCGTGGCATCGTACACCCGGCCACCCACCGCGCTGGCGATATTGCGAGCCACAGCCTGGTCCTCGTGACCTCCGATCAACACGATCGGTCCTTCGATCAGCTTCGCGAGTTCGATCAGGCGGTGTTCGGGTAAGCGTTTGGTAGTGTGGGCTGCGCCGATGGCCATGGCCACATAGCCGCTGTGGTGTGTTATCGGTAGACTTTCCAAAGCGATGCTTCTCTCCTTGGGGATGAACAGCTCCAGACCCTGTCCATCGTTCTTCACGCCGAGGTGTTCCACGGTGCGCATGTAGCGGTCCACGATGTGGAGGTGCGGCATACGAGCCATCTTCAGGTTCACAAGCAACCACTTTTCAATGTTGAGCTTGTTGAAGCTGTGAGCCGGAACGCCTAGTGCCCGCTTGATGCGCGCTGTTCGCAGGTTGTGGTGCAGGTCGATGACCTGGTCGAAGCCCTCTGCCTTCAAAGCACGTGTGAGCTCAGCGATGTCATCACCCAGCTCATGCACCTTGTCCACGTGCGGCGAATAGCGAACAAGGTCGGCGAAGGTGCTCTTGGTGGCCACGTGCACCTCAATGCCCCGCTTTTGCAATTTCAAGCAGCGCAGCACCGGGCTGGTGAGCACGATGTCGCCAATGGACGAAAAGCGGAGCACAAGGATCTTCATGGGGACCACAAAGTTGCAGCTTGTTGAACGGAAAGGTCGTTTCGTGCTAAGCCCATGGTGAGCACCTTTGCAGCGAGGAACAGACAAGGTGCCTGTTCGACCCGATCAGAAAATGTTCATCGATACCCACGCCCACCTCTATCACAAACAGTTCGAGAGCGATCGCGAAGCCATGTTGCAGCGCGCCTTGGAAGCGGGTGTCACCAAGCTGTTCCTGCCGAACATCGATGCTGATAGCGAAGCGGGGATGCACGCCCTGGCCGAGGCCCACCCAGATCACTGCTTCCCTATGATGGGCCTGCATCCTTGTTCGGTTGGCGAGGACAACGTCGTGATCATGGAGCACATCGATCAGCGCCTGCGCACCGGAGAGTATTGCGCCGTGGGCGAGATCGGCATCGACCTGCATTGGGACAGAACCTGGCTTGCACAACAGCAGGATGTATTCCGCCAGCACGTGCGTTGGGCCAAGGAGCTGGACCTGCCAGTTGTCATCCACTGCCGCCAAAGCTTCGCGGAGACCATAGCCATCGTGGAGGAGGAGCATACCGAGGGTCTTCGCGGTGTGTTCCATTGCTTCACCGGTACACCTCAAGAAGCCCAGCGCATCATCGCCTTGGGAGACTTCTATTTGGGCATCGGTGGTGTGATCACGTATCCGCGCGGCGGCCTCTTCGAAACCATGCGCGTGGTGGGCGCCAAGCACTGCGTGCTTGAAACCGATGCGCCCTACCTGGCGCCGGTACCCTTTCGCGGCAAGCGCAACGAAAGCAGTTACATCCCGCACATCGCTGCCAAGCTCGCGGAAGCCACAGGGAACAGCGTGGATGATATCGCCCGCATCACCACCACCAACGCCGAAACACTCTTCCGCCGATGAGCCAGCGACCCACCGTATTGCTGATCTACACCGGAGGCACCATCGGTATGTGCGCCGATCCGGCCACCGGCATCCTGCGCCCCATGGACCTGGCCCATATCCAAGACCAGGTGCCGGAGTTGAAGCGCATCGCTGTGGACCTTGCCAGTGTCGCCTTCGAGAAGCCGATAGACAGCAGTGACATGCGCCCTGCCGACTGGGTGAAGATCGCAGGGATCATCGCTGAACAGTACGATCTATTCGACGGCTTCGTGGTGTTGCACGGCAGCGATACCATGGCCTATACCGCCAGCGCCCTGAGCTTTTTGCTCGAAGGCCTGAACAAGCCGGTGGTCCTTACTGGATCACAATTGCCCATTGGTACCATACGCACCGATGCCAAGGAGAACCTGATCACGGCCATCGAGATCGCCGCTGCCAAGGACGAGCAGGGCCGCGCCATGGTGCCCGAAGTTGCGGTCTACTTCGAGTACCGCTTGATGCGTGGCAACCGAACGGTGAAAGTGCATGCCGAGCGTTTCGAGGCCTTCCGTTCACCCAATTGGCCCGTATTGGCCGAAGCTGGCGTGCACCTGCGCTACGACCGGGCAGCCATATTGCCTTGGCAGGAAGGACCGTTGGTCGCCCATAAGAGTTTCGATGACCGTGTCGCGATCGTTCAACTCTTTCCGGGCATCCGGGCGGAATGGGTGCGGCAGGCGCTTGCCTTGCCTGAACTGAGGGCCGCTGTTCTCGGCACCTTCGGTAGTGGCAACGGCCCAACCGACAAGGCCTTCGTTGAGGTGCTCCGTGATGCACGAGAGAGGGGCATCATCCTGATGAACGTAACACAGTGCGTTGGCGGCAGGGTGGAGCAGGGCCGGTATGCCACCAGCAAGGCATTCCAAGAGCTTGGCGTGGTGCCGGGAGCCGATATCACAGTGGAGGCTGCCATCACCAAGTTGATGTTCTTGCTGGGTTCCGGTCAAGAAACGGATGCCGTGGAGCGAGCATTGGCGGTACCGATCCGAGGTGAATTCACGTTGGCTTAACATGACCGCTTCCTGCTCCGATCGAACCACTTCCGCCATCACGTTAGGACCGTGGCACCTTTTTGTAATTTGGCCGCCCGTTAGTCGGGGGCAACCCCATTCCATAGTGCAGAAAAAAGGAGAGATGGCCGAGTGGTCGAAGGCGCGCGCCTGGAAAGTGCGTATACCTGTCAAAGGGTATCGGGGGTTCGAATCCCTCTCTCTCCGCCATGGCATGACCGGCGGCGAAGCCGACAGGTCATCTGCGATGGCAACGAACCAAGCTTGCTTGGGTGAGCGGACAGCCGGAATTGTCCTACCCCACCGAAGCTTGAATTGATACCGACTACCTTTCCACCCGGAACCCACAGAGAACACAAACCTTCATTCGAATAACGCCCCCCAACATGGTACGCAAGTTCTTGTCCCTCTGCATCGCTGGCCTGATGAGTTTCAGCGTGCTCGTTACCCCGGTCCTCGCACAGGATCCAGCGAGTACCACCACTGCAAGCTCGACCGAAGTAGCGGCTGATGCTGCCCCGGCAGCTGGTGGCCACCAAATGTTCAAGCAGCGCTTCATCGAGGGTGATCCCATCTGGATGGCACCTGTATTGGTATGCTTGATACTTGGACTGGCCTTGGTGATCGAACGGATCATCTACCTGAACATGGCCACCACCAACACTGTCAAGTTGCTGAACAGCGTTGAAGAGGCCCTCAAGACAGGTGGTGTCAACGGTGCCAAGGAAGTGTGCCGCAACACCCGTGGCCCCATCGCAGGTATCTTCTACCAAGGTCTGGATCGTGCGAATGAAGGTGTGGACATAGCCGAGAAGAGCATCGTGGCCTACGGTGGCGTCGAAGTTGGCCGTCTTGAGCGCGGTCTCTCCTGGATCGGTCTGTTCATTGCCCTGGCCCCCATGCTCGGGTTCCTCGGTACCGTTATCGGGATGATCTTCGCCTTCGACCAGATCGCAGCTGCCAACAACATCAGCCCTGCCATCGTAGCTGGCGGTATCAAAGTGGCACTTTTGACCACGGTGTTCGGTCTTATCGTTGCCATCATTCTTCAGGTGTTCTACAATTACCTGGTCAGCAAGATCGACAGCATCACAGGCCAGATGGAAGAAGCTTCCATCGGTTTGATCGATCTGCTCGTGAAGTCCAACACCAGCAAACACTAAGTCCATGAACCATCAAGGCTCAGGCCTGATCGGCCGTATCGCCCAATGGGGGCTGGCCCTTTTGGGCATCATTTTCACTGTGATGATCTTCACAGGCAGTGAGGCAGGTATCGACGGTGGCCTTTGGGTGACCTACCTGGCCTTCGGCTTGTGCGCGCTCTCCGTGCTGGTCTTCTCCTTGCGTGGGTTGACCAAGAAGTCCATCATCGGAATTGGGGCTTTCCTTGGCCTGCTCGCTGTTGCCTATGTGATCTCCGATAGTGCAGTGCAGCCCGGTTGGAACATCTCCGAGTCCACCTCCAAATGGATCGGCGCTGGTCTTATCATGCTCTATGTCGCCATGGCGGGTGCTGTGGGTGCCATATTGTACGGTGAGGTCGCGCGAATGCTGAAGTAAGCCATGCTGAAACGAAGCAAAAAGGGAGGTGTACAGGAGATCAATGCCGGCTCAATGGCCGACATAGCCTTCCTGTTGCTGATCTTCTTCCTGGTCACCACCACCATGGACACGGATGCAGGTATCCTGCGGCTGTTGCCTCCCATTGTGGACGACATCGAAGAAGCGGATAAGGTGAAAGAGCGCAACGTGTACGTAGTGCTCATCAACGACGCGGACATGCTTCTGGTAGAAGGGGAGCCCATGGACATCAAGGAACTGCGCGCAGGTGCCAAGGAGTTCATGACCAACCCCGCCAACAGCGAGGACCTACCGGAGAAGGTGCGTGTTACAGCCGCTATGGCCAGGGAGCAGATCGGGAACTACCGCAGTTATGTTGCTGGTGCTACCGACGAACAAACCAAGCAGGACTTCGAGAAAGGACTGGAGCGCTGGGAGGACAAGTTGCGGACCGTGGAGTTGATCGGTGAGTACATGGAATTGCCCAATTCCGCGGTGATCTCCTTGCAGACCGGTTCCAAGACCTCCTACGACATGTACGTGAAGGTGCAGAACGAGCTGGAGGCGGGTATCCGCGAGTTGCGCGATGAGCTTTCAAAGGAAAAATTCGGTCGGCAGTTCTCCGAGTTGGACGACAAGAACGACGATGATAAGGATCTGATCAAAGCGGTGCGATCTGTTTTCCCGCAGCGTATCTCCGAAGCTGAGCCCGTGGAAGTGGGCAAGCGCCAATAACCGCACATCATGTCGCGATTCAAGGACAAAGGAAAAAAGGGAACGCCTGCGATCAGCACGGCGTCCTTGCCCGACATCATTTTCATGCTGTTGTTCTTCTTCATGGTAACAACAGTGATGCGCGAGGTGGACCTGTTGGTGAAGATAACCCTGCCCGAGGCCACTGAGGTTACCAAGTTGGAGGATAAGGCGCTGGTGGATTACATCTACATAGGCCCCCCCAGCAACGATAAACTCGGCACCGAACCGGTCATCCAACTCAACGATGACTTCTCCAAACTGGAGGAGATAGATTCGTGGGTGAAGCAGGGCATTGAGCGCAGGGACGAGGTTCTCCAACCCCGGATCACCCGCTCCCTGAAGGTGGACAAGGAAACGAACATGAAGATCGTGACCGACGTCAAACAGGAGCTACGCAAGAGCAACGCCTTGAAGATCAATTATAGCACCACGCAAGGTCGCTAAGGTGCATTTGTACACCACGTAGGAACGGCCGCCCTCGGGTGGCCGTTCCTGTTTTGGCCCCTGCCGTTGCCCGGATGCTGTGCAAGACGGATGCACTGGCCTTCGTTCAGGGGCTATGGAAACCAAACGCACATTCCGCCGAAGGCATGACGCCATCAATGCTGGTAGCATGGCCGACATCGCTTTCCTGTTGCTGATCTTCTTCCTGGTGACCACCACCATGGACAGCGAGTACGGCCTACCGCGAATGCTCTCACCCATGGCCGAAGGACCAGCAGCGCCGGTGGCCAAGCAGAACATCCTCCTTGTACAACTGAACGATGCCGGAGAACTTCTTGTGCGCGATGAACGCATGCCTCTGGAGGATCTGCATGCTCGGGCTGTTGCCTTCCTGACCAATCCCGAAGGACGCGACGACCTACCGCGCATGACGGCCGTTTCGGAAGCTTCCTGCCAGGCGCGCATGGCCGCCCTAGGCGATGGGCCGGAGCGTGCAGCATGGCAGCAGCGCTTGGAAACCGTACACCTGATCGGCCCTTACCACGAGCCACCGGCTCAGGCCCAAATGCTCGTACAAGCCGGAGCAGGTGTGGCCTATGCCGACTACATCGCCGTGCAGAATGCGTTGGAAGGTGCGGTGGCTCTGCTACGGGACAGCATGGCCCTACGTGCCTTCGGCAAAGCCTTCAAGGACCTCGACGAACAGGACCCAATGGATCGACAGCGCATTCAAGCTGTGAAGCGGGCCATACCCATGCGGGTGGGGGATGCGGAGTTGGTAGGGCGCTGAGCGACCGTGGGAAACAACGCCACTTCACATCTTCCTACCTTTGCCGCCCTTTCAGTTATGGTCCGCATCGGCAACATAGAACTCCCGGATTTTCCGCTCCTGCTCGCTCCCATGGAGGACGTTAGCGATCCGCCGTTCCGTGCCCTGTGCAAAAAGCACGGCGCCGATCTGATGTACACCGAGTTCATCAGCAGCGAAGGGCTTATCCGCAAGGCGGCCAAGGGCATGAAGAAGCTCGACATCTTCGAGCAGGAACGGCCCATCGGGATCCAGTTGTTCGGCGGAAGCGAGGATGCCATGGAAGAGGCGGCACGCATTGCTGAGGCCGTGCGCCCCGATCTGATCGACATCAACTACGGCTGCCCGGTGCATAAGGTGGTGAGCAAGGGCGCTGGGGCCTGCCTGCTCCAGGATGTACCCAAGATGGTGCGCCTCACCGAAGCCATCGTGAAGGCGGTGAAAGTGCCGGTCACCGTGAAGACACGCCTGGGTTGGAACGATGCCACCAAGAACATCATGGAGGTGGCCGAACGCTTGCAGGATGTGGGCATCAGCGCGCTAAGCATACACGGTCGCACCCGCGCACAGCTCTACAAAGGACCGGCGGACTGGACCCTGATCGGCGAGGTGAAGAACAACCCGCGTATCAACATCCCGATCTTCGGCAATGGTGACATCGACAGCCCGGAGAAAGCCGTGGAGTACCGCGATCGCTACGGTGTGGACGGCGTCATGATCGGTCGGGCAAGCATCGGGCATCCCTTCATCTTCAACGAGATCAAGCACTTCATCGCCACCGGCGAACGGCTGCCAGCACCCACCATTGCGCAGAAGGTGGATGCAGCGCGTGAGCACCTACGCAGTTCCATCGCTTGGAAGGGCGATTGGGAAGGAGTGGTGGAAATGCGTCGCCACTACGGCAATTACCTGAAAGGCCTGCCCAACGTGAAGGAGGTGCGCCTGCGCTTGTGTACCGAGCGTGATCCGGCGGTGCTTGAGGAGATCCTCGACGAGGTGATCGCCACCTACGACTTGGCGGCCGTAGCGTGAAGGAAGCGCTTGCTGAGGCTGCGCAATGGTACCCACGCGGCAAGCATGCCGATGGCCAGCACCGTTACGAATACCAGCACCAGATCACTGGCGAGTACCCTGACCGGGTAGGCCTCCACCACAGAACCGGTCAGCTCCACAAAGCCGAAGTGGATCTGTGCGTAGCAGATGATCAGGCCGAGCAGCAGGCCGCCCAACGTGCCCACCAGCACGATCAGCAGGCCTTCGTTCAGGAACACATTCCGCACCGTGGACGGCCGCGCGCCCATGCTCATCAGGGTACGCATGTCGCGGCGTTTCTCGATCATCATCATGGTCAATGAAGCAATGATGTTGAAGGCTCCGATGAGGCCGATGAAGGCCAGCACGATGAAGGTGAAGAACTTCTCCGACGCGTTGGTTTGGTACATCAGCGCGTTCTTCTGGTAGCGGGTGCGCACCAGGAATTTGTCACCCAGCAAATTTCGTATGGTGGACGCACTGCGGTCCAGGTCACTGCCCTGCTCAAGCTTCAGCTCCAAGCTGCTCACAGCACTGTCGTACTGCAGCAGCGCCACGGCAAGATCCAATGGTACCACGGCATACTTCGAGTCGAATTCCATGTTCATACTGTAGGCGCCGCTCAGGCCCATGGAGGTTTGCTCGAATGCGCCCTGCTGGTACTTGCTCAGTTTGCGTCCCCGGATGGGTGCGCTGATCTCCAACGGTTCCAGCACACCATCGTCCAAGGGCACTTCCAGGTCCACCTTCAGCGCAATACCAAGGATGGCCGTGGGACCTGAATTGCCTTGCAGCGCTGCTTTTCCGGAGTAGATGAACTCCTCCATCCGGCTCATGTCCAGGTACTGCGGTTCCACACCTTTCAGGGTGGCCACGGCCTGCTGATCGCCACAGCGCAGCAATACATTCTCCTCGATGATCCAACTGCCTTGGGCTACACCGGGCAATGCAAAGAGCGCCGCGCGGTCCAACTCATCGCGCTCGAAGGTCTTGCCTTGTGCCGGGGTTATGGTGATGTCCTGATCGAAAGGGCTGTAGATGCTTTCCACCAATTCCGCGATACCGTTCATGGTGCTCAGCACCACTACCATGGCCGCTGCCACCACGGCGATCACCACCATGCTGATGGCCGTGATCACGTTAACAGCGTTGGTGGACCGCTTGGCCAACAGGTAACGCCGCGCGAAGAGCAGGGGGAGGTTCATAACAAGGGAATGCCAGCGTGCCTGATACTGCGAAGATGGCGCGAATGGATCAGCGTTGGTCCTTGGACTTGCCCAGCTTCACCTTGTAATTGTCCGGATCGCCGGTGATGTTCACCGTGAGGTAGCCTTTCAACGCACCTTTCTGCCCGCTGATGATCTCAGCATCGGCACGCTCCAACTCCTGCTCTTCGTCCCGGTTCCGACCTGTACCACGCAACTTGCTCTTCACCGCGTTCCATGAGGCCTGCTTCACCAGACCCAGCGGTACACGCATGGTATAGTCCATCGTCAGGTCCATGGATTGTTTCCCGCTCAGGTGCATGTAGCCAAGGGTGCTGTTGATCTGCATTTCCGGTATGTGCAGGGCGCCATCGCGGAAGGTGAAGGTGTTCTTCAGTTCGCCGAAGCGCACGTTGTCCAGATCCTTGTCGCCCATGAAGTCGGCCATGGCATGCAATGGACCGAAACGCGCCAGGCGTCCTTCCTCCACCGTCAGATCGGCCACGGCCGTGGTGTGCGCCAGGTCGGGCACCAGGTCGGGGTAGAGGTGCGCATCGATGCGGATGGT
>JBBEDG010000202.1:0-10499 GCA_040881405.1 Flavobacteriales bacterium
CAGCACGGTGCGCAGTGTCCGAGACAATTCATCCCAGTTGTGGGCCACCACAAGAATGATCCCCAAGCCGATCAGCAAGGCGCCTAGTATCCCGAACAGCAGAAGCATGCGATTTCCACCCTCCTCGCTAGACGTGGCATAGTGCTTCTGTATGCGAGCCGCTTGTTCAGCACTCAGCAACCCTTCGCGCTGTAGCTCCGGCAGTGCTTCGGAAAGGCGTGGGTCGCGCATGGAGTGCGAACGTAAGGATCAATTGGGGTGAAGCAACATTGTCTCCATTGAACCCTTGCCCAGTAACGAATGAGCGGCGGTCCCTTCCAGGCCGCCGCTCACATTTTGCACTTTGAAAGGAGCAATTATCAGCCCCGACTCTTCTTCGGGAACTTCGGCTTGGGTTCGTAGAACCCCTGCTTCTTCTGGTAGCCGCCACGGTCGTCGTTGCCGCCTTTGTAGCCACCGCTTTGTGGGCGATCGCCACGTGAGTCCGAGCCGGCACGGGAGTCGCCGCCCTTGTAGCCGCCGCCTCCGCCTCCTTTGTAGCCACCCCCACCGGAGCCGCCTTTGTAGCCGCCGCCACCTTGGTAGCTGCCACTGCGCGGGGCACTGGGGCGCGGTGCGTCGTTGCGCGGTCCTCCCTGGCCATCTTGTGATTCGTCCACACGCACCTTGCGGCCCTTGTAGTTCGCGCCCTCGAAGGACTTGGCCACTTGGTCGAACTGTTCGGGCTCGATGTCCACGAAGGAGTACACGTCCTTGATCATCATGCGGCCGATGTGCTCGCCACCGATCCCGCTGATGCCGCAGATGTAGCCCAGCATCTTGCCCTTGTCGAAACCATCGGCCGTGCCTAGGTTGATGAAGAGCTGGCGACCGGTGCTGAAGCGCTCACGGCTGCTGTGGCGCTCGACACGGGCCGTGTGGTCCTTGCGGCTCATGTCCACATTCAGGTCCGGCGTTTCGCGGAATTGGGTGATGATGCGGTTGAAGGCCACGCTCATGAAGCGTTCGATCAACTCCTCCTTACTGTAATCCGAGAGTTCCTCCTTTGCTGTGGGGAGGATGGAGACCAATGCGTCGTGGTCCACTTCCACGTTCTTCAGCTTATGCATGTAGGCCACCACCTGGGCCTTGCCGATGTCGCCACCACCGGGCACACGTACGTAGGTGAAGTGGGTCTTCAGCATGCGCTCCAGTTGGCGCACCTTGTTCACGTCACGCACACCGATGATACTTAGGCTGATGCCCGTGCGTCCGGCGCGTGCGGTGCGGCCGCTGCGGTGGGTGTAGCTCTCACTGTCACCCGGTAGGTCGAAGTGGATCACGTGGGTGATGTCGCGCACATCGATACCCCTTGCCGCCACATCGGTGGCAATGAGCAGTTGCAGGCTGCGCGAACGGTAGCGGCCCATAACGTGGTCGCGCTGGGCCTGGCTCAGGTCTCCGTGGATGGCGTCGGCATTGTAGCCGTCGCGTACCAAGGCCGTGGCCAATTCCTGGGTCTCGTGCTTGGTGCGGCAGAACACGATGGCGAAGAGCTCGGGGTCGGCATCCACGAATCGCTTCAGTGCGGTGAAACGGTCGCGGGCCTGCACCACGCAGTACTGGTGCTGTATGGCAGCCGCGCTGGCGTTGCGCTCGCCCACCTGCAATTCGTCGAATTCGCGCATGTAGCCCTTGGCGATGGCCCGCACTTCGCGGCCCATGGTCGCACTGAAGAGCCAAGTGCGCTTGTCGGTGGGGGTGGTGCGCAGGATCTCGGTGAGGTCCTCTTGGAAGCCCATGTTGAGCATCTCGTCGGCCTCATCCAACACCACCACATCCACGTTGGAGATATCCACGGCTTGGCGACCGAGCAGGTCCAGCAATCGGCCTGGTGTGGCCACGATGACCTGGGTGCCGCGCTGGATGTCGCGCATCTGGTCGCGGATTGGTGCGCCACCGTAAACAGCGGTGATGCGCGTACCCTTCATGTGGCGCGCAAAGCCCTCGAGGTCCTTGGCGATCTGTACGCACAGTTCGCGGGTAGGGGCCAGGATCAGTGCCTGCACCGCACGGTCCTGGGGGTCAAGGAAATGGAGCATCGGCAGGCCGAAGGCTGCCGTTTTGCCGGTGCCGGTCTGGGCCAACGCCACCACGTCCTTCTCGGACTGGAGCAGCAGTGGAATGGCCTGCTCCTGCACAGGTGTGGGAGCCGTGAAACCGATGTCTTGGAGGGAATGCAACAATTCGGCCCGTAGGCCGAGCGCTTCGAAGGACGCCATGGGTAGTGGGGGTGGAATGGGGCGCCTTGAAAGCGCGTATACTGGGCCGAACCGAACGGCAAGGCGGCGCAAAGGTACGGCGATCCGGTCGGGTAGCGGCACGCACCTATCTTTGGCCGCCTGCCATGGAGCCCATTCAAGCCAGCGTTACCGGTACCCTCCGCATAGTTGCGGTGCTCATCCTTATCTGGGTGGTGCTGCGCCTGCTGCGCAACCGTTTTGGCGGTGGATCGGCACGGAAACCCGCCAATTGGGCTGGCCCAGAGCAGCGACCGAAGGGTGAGATACGCATTGAGAAAGTCCCGCCGGGAACGGTGCGGAACGAAGATGCTTCCAAAGGTGGACCGCCCAAAGGGACCGTCTCCGATGCCGATTTCGAGGAGTTGAAGTAGTGTCCTTTCATTCTCAAACAAGGCCTTAAGCGACCACGCATGAACCGCATCCATTGGAAAAGTCTGCTGCCCGCCTTCGCAGCCATCGCCCTGTTCTACACCCTAAGCTTGGTGTATTTCAGCCCCGTGCTGGAAGGGAAGCGCCTTGCCATGGGAGATATCAAGCAATGGCAAGGCATGGCACGGGAGGTGGAGGAGCATCGCGAACGCACTGGCGAAGAGGCCTTGTGGACGGGAAGCATGTTCAGCGGCATGCCCGCTTACCAGATCAGTGTGAAGTGGGCGAGCAACCTCTTACAAGGGGTGCATCAGCTTTTTTCAGGATTTCTGCCCCGACCGGCGAGTTTCCTGTTCCTGTATCTCGTGGGCATGTATGTGCTTTTACGCATCCTCAAGGTTGATCCTTGGTTGTCACTTGTTGGTGCTGTTGCGTTCGCATTCTCCACCTATTTCCTGATCCTGTTACCCACAGGCCACACCAGCAAGGCCAACGCGATCGGTTACATGCCGATGGTACTGGGCGGAGTCTGGCTTTTGTACAGAGGGCGAATGCTGCTTGGAGCGGCCTTGCTAGCGCTGTTCCTCGGATTGGAGATCACCATGAACCACGTTCAGGTAACGTACTACCTCGCCATGCTGCTCGTATTGTTCGCATTGGCCGAATTGGTGCGTGCGGTGCGCGAGAAGAACGTGGGCGACTTCGCCAAGCGATCGGGGCTCGGGCTGCTGGCTGTGCTGTTCGCACTGTTGTGCAACATCGGCTCCTTGTGGAGCACATGGGAATACGGCCGCTTCTCAACGCGAGGAGCGAGTGAGCTCACCATTCGATCCGATGGCTCATCCGCTGCCGACATCCGCACCACCGGCTTGGACAGGGATTATGTGACGGACTACAGTTTCAGTGTGCAGGAAACCTTCAACATGCTCGTTCCGGATGCGAAGGGAGGGCATTCTGCCGCAATTGGAACGGACCCTGATGTGTTGGGCAATGCAGACCCTCGTTTGCGCCAGAACGTTTCGCAAATGAGCCGCTATTGGGGCGATCAACGCTTTGTAGCAGGCCCTATGTACTTAGGGGCCGTCGCCTTGTTGCTCATGGTGCTCATGCTAGCGCAGGCCGAAGGTCGGGGGCGTTGGTGGGTGATCGCCGCAGTGCCCGTGCTTATGATATTGCTGCGCATCTCCTCACCTGAACTCGCGTTCGCGGTTCTTGCCGCATATCTTCTCGCAGGCATCTTCCTTTGGAGCGATGGACTTTCGGTGGCATTGGTGGGTGCCATGTTGCTATCCATCGTTTTGTCATGGGGGCGCAACTACATGCCCCTCACGGATTTCTTCCTCGATCACATCCCCGGCTACAACAAGTTCCGCGCGGTCACCATCATCCTCGTAATTGTGGCATTGGCCGTACCGCTGCTCGGCATCCGTTTCGTGGACCGACTGGTGAAGTCCGGCGGTTGGGACAAGGCCACGGAGAAGCGCACGCTCATCGGAATGGGCGTGGTGATTGGTCTCTTATTGATCATGAGCCTTGCACCTTCTCTCTTGTTCGATTTCGTCAGCGAACAGGAGCGTGATGCCTTCACGCAGCAGATCGAAGCTGCTCCACAACAAGAGGCACAGTACCTCCAGTTCATCGACTCGCTCAAGGCTGTGCGCATCGGTCTATTCACAGCTGATGCATGGCGCAGCTTCGCATTCGTTCTGGGTGCCTCACTGCTCATTTTCCTGTTCGGCCGTAAGAAGATCGCAGCTCCTTGGCTGATCGCAGGTCTGGGCCTGCTGGTCCTTGCCGATCAATACACGGTGGCCAAGCGCTATGTGAACAACGAAAAGGACCGCGGCCGTTACACGATGTGGGAAGATGCCTCGGCATCGGAGATACCGCACAAGCCTAACGGCGCCGACCTGGCCATACTGCAGGCCGAGACCAACCCTGCTTTCGAAGCCGACCTGAAAGCAGCGATGGATCGTCTCCGGTCCGACAAGAAGCGTGTCCTTCCAGAAGAGGAAATGCAGTTGCGCTTCGCAAGCATGCGCCGCACATCGCATAACCGCACACTGTTGCTGGGCAATCCCTTCAACGATGCACGCACAAGCTATTTCCACAAAAGTCTCGGCGGCTACCATGGTGCCAAGCTGAAGCGCTATCAGGAGTTGATCGAGTTCCATTTGGCGCCTGCTATTGGTCGTGTCTCAGCGATGTTGCAGACCGGCACTTCCATGGAGCAATTGGACAGCGTGCTTGCGCTTGAAGGGGTCCTCAATATGCTGAATGCCCGTTACCTCATCTATAACCCTGAGCATCCACCGATCACCAATCTCAATGCCTTCGGGCCGGCCTGGTTCGTTGATGAGGTGCGCTGGGCCAAGGATGCGGATGATGAGATCACGGCCTTGGGTGAGGTCGATCTATCGCGCACTGCGGTCGTTGATGAGCGCTTCAAGTCGGCTTTGCCGGGCGCTCCGATCGCTGACCCTTCCGCTTCCGTGGAATTGACCGCATACGAGACCAACAAGCTCGAGTACACCGTGCGTTCATCGTCCGGCGGTGTCGTGGTGTTCAGTGAGATCTGGTACGGCCCCGATTGGAAGGCCTACATCGACGGGAAGCCGGTGGAGTATGCCCGTGCGAACTATGTGTTGCGTGCCCTTGCCGTTCCTGCTGGCGAACATGCGGTGGAGTTTCGCGTGGAGAGTCGTGCATTCAATGCATCGGCCCCGATCGCTTTGGCTTCCAGCGGGCTCCTGATCATCCTTGTCCTTCTGCTGCTGGGCATGGAGGTTAAGCGTAGCATCGGCGGGGATGCAAGCGAAAAAAGCGTTTGATGCCATGCCGCGCAACGCCATTACGCGATCGCGTCACGCTGCATGAAACGCGTACTGATCATCGCATACTACTGGCCGCCCAATGCGGGCGTGGGTGTGTACCGCTGGTTGAAATTCGCGAAGTACCTGCCCGAGAACGGTTGGCAGCCCGTGGTGTACACGCCTGCGAACCCGGAGATGCAAGCCGTGGATCCGGCCCTTGAACGTGATATTCCACCCGAGGCCGAGATCATTAAAGCACCGATCACCGAGCCCTACAGCTGGTACAAACGCTTTACCGGAAAGAAGCAGGACGAACGCTTGCAGACCGCTTTCCTGCGGGAAGAAGCCGGGCCGACCTGGAAGGAGAACGCCTCCAACTGGGTACGCAGCAACTTCTTCATCCCCGATGCCCGTGTGTGGTGGGTGAAGCCCTCGGTGAAGCGCTTACAACGTTACCTGAAGGAGCATCCCGTGGATGTGATCGTCACCACCGGATCTCCGCACAGCCTGCACCTCATCGGTCGCGAACTGAAGCGCCGCACCGGCATCCCCTGGCTCGCCGATTTCCGCGACCCCTGGACCAACGTGGACTACTACGGCCAACTGAAGCTGACCCAATGGGCCGACCGCAAACAACACGAATTGGAACGGGCGGTGCTGACCGAAGCGGACGAAGTGCTCACCGTGAGCTGGCACTGGGCCGAAGAACTGAAAGCGCTCGGTGCGAAGCATGTGCAAGTGATAACCAACGGCTATGATCCGGCCGATCTACCCGCCACTCCTGAGCCGCAGGACGAGCGCTGGAGCCTGGTGCATGTGGGCAGCATAACCGCCACCCGCGACGTGCCGGAACTCTGGCAGGCCCTTGCTGAACGTGTTCGCGATGATGCCGAATTCCGAGAGCGCTTCGTGTTGCGCTTTGTTGGTGGCGTGGACCACACGGTACTGCGCAGTCTTGAAGCCGCTGGCCTGATGGACAATGTAGAGCGGGTCGGCCAAGTGGACCATGCCGAAGCACTGCGCCACATGCAACGCGCCCGCGTACTGTTGTTGCCTGTGAACAATACCCCGAACGTGATGGGCTTTCTGCCGGCGAAGGTGTTCGAGTACTTGAGTGTTCAGCGACCTATACTTTGCGTTGCACCCGTTGAAGCGGATATTGCGCGGGTATTGGGAGAGGCGGGATGGTTGGTGCAAAGAGAGGATGCCGAACTGATGCAGCATGCAGTGCAACAGTTGTTCGGCGTTGAACCATCGCCAACAACGGACACGATAAGTTTCGACAGAAAGGCCTTGACAGGAACGCTCTCCCAACTGCTGGAACGAACCGCGACCCCGCGCTCCTGATCGACAATGCTCTTGATGCCCGATCAATTGATGACCCCGAATACGACCATGACCGATCTTGAGAAATACTTCCACGCCAACAACGGCAGGCTGATCCACAAGTGGATGCATTTCTTCGATGTCTATGACAAGCACTTCAGCCGTTATCGAGGCAAGGAGGTCGTGATCCTCGAGATCGGTGTGTACCATGGTGGCAGTTTGCAGATGTGGAAGGACTACTTCGGCGACAAGGCGCGTATTCATGGTGTGGACATCAATCCCCGTTGCAAGGAATTGGAGGAGGAGAATATCACCATCCACATCGGTTCCCAGTCGGATCGTAGATTCCTACAGAAGCTGAAGAGCGAACTGCCGCCCATCGACATCCTCATCGACGATGGGGGGCACATGATGCAACAGCAGATCGTGACCTTCGAGGAATTGTATGATGCTGTGCGGCCGGATGGTATCTACTTGTGTGAGGACCTACATACATCCTACTGGCTTCAGTACGGTGGTGGTGATCGCAGGCCGGGTACCTTCATCGAGTACAGCAAACGCATGATCGACAAATTGAACGCTTGGCATTCCGAGGAACCGAGCCTTCAGGTCGATGGGTTCACGCGCAGCACGGGGTCGCTTCATTTCTACGACAGCATTCTGGTCCTGGAGAAGAAGGTGGTCCTGCCACCAGAGCATCGGAAGACCGGAACGCCGAGTTTCCAAGACCCACCGCCGCGCGAACGGGGAGCTTGGGGCAAGTTCAAGTTGGGTGGTTTGCGCACAGTGAACAAAGTTCTACGGGCGTTGGGCCTGCCGAGCATCATTTGGCGATGAATAGTAGTGCCCGCATTGTGGTGCGTGTTCCTTTTCGTTGTGTGATCATCGCGGTCATACCTTGAGCAGCTGATGGGCATTTTAGCAAGACAGACCCTGCTCAATACCGTGCTCACCTATGCGGGCATCGGCTTGGGTTTTGTGAATGTCGTACTGCTCTATCCCAAGATCCTCGAGTCGGATCAATTCGGTCTCACCCGGCTGCTCATCTCGATCACTGTGGTCGCGGCACAGCTTTCGCAGCTCGGGGTGGAGAACACAGTGCTCCGGTTCTTTCCATACTTCAAGGATGCAGGACGAAAGCATCGCGGCCTGCTTGGTATGCTGGTCCTCTTTGGTGCGGCGATATCCTTGGCGAGCATGTTCGTACTCGCGCTCTTGCACCCCTGGCTTAGCGAAGTGTTCAGTGATCGTAATTCCTTGTATGCCGAGTACGGTCTTTTGGTTCTCCCGTTGGTCCTGGGAGAGATCTTTTTCATCCTTCTACGCAGCTACAGCCGATCGTTGGGCCGTACCGTTCAACCCACGTTCATCCGGGAGTTCCTGCTTCGTTCGCTGCAGACCTTGCTCATCCTGATCCAGGCATGGGTGCAGTTCCCGTTCCATGTCTTCATGGCCCTGTACACTGCGCTTTTCCTTGTGAGTACTGTCCTGTTGATCCTTGATCTTTATCGTTCCGGGAATCTCTCACTTGGTTGGTCCGAACGTTGGTTGCCGAAGCGCTTGCGCAGGAGCATGGTGACCTACAGCACCTTCACATTCTCAGCAACATTGGCAGGCATCCTTCTGGGCAACATCGACCAGCTCATGATCGGTGCGCTGCTGGGTGATGGATTGCGCCAGGTGGCCTACTATTCAGTGGCGTTCTACTTCGGGTCCGTGATCGCTGCTCCGGGAAGGGCGCTCAGCCAGGGGGCGCTGCCCTTGATCGCAGAAGCTTGGAAACGGAACGATCGGCCTTACATCGCTGAGCTTTATCGTCGATCGTCATTGATCCTATTGCTTGTAAGCGGCTTTCTCTTCCTGGTGATGTGGTTGAGCGTGGACGACCTGTTCATGTTGCTGCCCGCCGAGTATACAAAGGCGGCCGAGGTGGCGGTTGTGATCGGCGCGGCTTATCTCATGACAAGCTCCATCGGGCTCAGTGTGGGCATCATCAGCATGTCCAAGTCATATCGACTTGATGCTATCTCCAGCTTGACCATGCTCATCGTCAACCTCGTCGCCGACTATTTCTTTATCCTTGAATTCGGGATCATTGGCGCTGCCTACGCCACCTTTCTTGCACTCTTTGTGGTGAACGCATACCGCACCTGGTTCCTCTACAAGCGCTATGGTCTTTGGCCCTACGAATTACGCACCCTCGGCGTTCTGGCGCTTATGGTGGCCATTGGCATCCTTGTGCCATGGATACCGTTCACAGGCCACCTATTGCCGGATCTCGTGCTGCGTGTCGTATTGGTCACGGTACTTTTCTGGCCGGTCGCTTTCCTGTTCGGTACCATGCCCGAACTGAAAGGAGTTATCGCTCAGTTCACTAGGCGCTTGAAGTAGCGCGCTACGCAAGAAGGTCGCGCAGCAGCGTGAATGGACCATTGTAGTACCTGCGATAGATACCTCGTTCCTTCAGGGCAAGGACCCGCGGAAGTCGCTTGTGAACGGGAAGCAGACCGATCGCTTGGCGCTCTTTACCGATCTCGATCCACGTTCGCAGGGCATTCGCCCATTCAGGTACCACTGTGTAGCCGTGTTGATCAACGTGTTCCTTCACAAGAGCATAACGCTGGTACCAATGGTCCTTCCCTTGTTCATGCAATTTGCTCGACCACTTTTTCCAATGCTTCGTGGAAAGCGGATCGAAGCGGGTGGCCGAGGATGCATTCGAACCATGGAAACGATGCAGCAACAACTGTCTCGGTACCACCTTCACAGGCCCCATGCCGTAGGCGAACAAGGCGAGCCAATGGTCGTGGCCCCAGTAGGTGGAAACGTCGGGTCTGCTATCCTTTGATACCCTGCGCGCGAATGCACCGTTCAACGCCATGGTGCAACCCTTGATATCCGGGTTGGACATTACTTCCATCAGGTCGCGTTCCCCGCCAAGTGCCAAGTGTGCTTTGTTCCGGGTACTGAAAATGGTCCGTCCCGTCGGCTCCAGTTCGGCGTTGGTGATTGTTCCGTCGCAATAGGCAAGCAACAGATCCCGGTCGCTCTTGAAACAGGCTGCCAGTGACTCGATCTTGTCCGGTGCCCAATGGTCGTCCTGATCCGCGAAGAACACGATATCGCCAGTGCTTCGATCCAGCGCTTTCAGGAAACTTGGCGTAGGACCTAGGTTCTTCTCATTCCTGATCAGGATGATCCGAGCGATGTTGGAATTCTTCCGGCACGCTTCAAGCAGGTCCCCAGTGCCGTCCGTTGAAGCATCGTCGACCACAACAAGCTCATCGGGCACGACCGTGCCTAGTGCTATCGTGTTCAATTGCTCTTCCACGAAAGCAACGCCATTGTGCGTAGCCATCACTACGGAAATGGTCATGGTCGCACTCCCGGTTTCTCAATGGTGAAGACATAGCCCATGGTCACGAAGTCACGCACATAGGGGATGATCAGAAGCGGGAATAGCAGGTAGGTGATCGCCATGTTCACCTTCCAGAACCTGTTGGTCTCGAAGAAGCGGAAATTGCGTTTCACCAATTCGAGTTTGGCACCCGGACATTCCGCAATGAACTCCGGCAGGTTGCGGTACATGATGATGGTGCGGTGGGTCCTATCGAAGATTCCCCGCTCATTGCGTTGCCACTTCCGGGTAAGGAATACCCAGAGCGTATGCCAGTGTCCGTAGTTGGGTACGGAGACGATCATGCGGCCA
>JBBEDG010000203.1:0-10333 GCA_040881405.1 Flavobacteriales bacterium
ATCGGTTTCAATCCGGCCGCGCTCATGCCTACCGTGCTGCCTATGATGAAGGCCTCTTGGATCGGGGTGTTGAATACACGGTGGTCGCCGAAATCGCGGGCCAGGGTAGCGGCCTCGCGGAATACACCTCCAAGCCTGCCGCCCACATCCTGACCGTAGAGCAGGCACTTGGGGTCCTCCTGCATCAGTTCGCGGATGGCGAAGAGCGCGCTGTCCACCATCACGGTAGGCTGGCGGTCGGCCGGGGCACGTTCGCCTTTTTCCTCCGTTATCGGCGTAGGGGCGAACATGTGGGTGAGGAGGTCCTCCGGGCGTGGATCCTCGGCGTTGCGTGCACGTTCGAAATCGGCCTTCACGCGAGCGATGGCCTCCTGTTCGAGCTTCTTCAAGCCATCCAGTTGAATGCGTTGGTCCAGCAACTGCTGCATGAAACGTGGGAAGGGATCGCGCTTGCGGTGCTCGGCCAGGTCCTGTTCGCTGCGGTAGAACTCCATGCGCACGCCGCTGGTATGGTGGTTGAGCAGAGGGACCTTGGCGTGTATCAGGAAAGGCCTGCGTTCCTTGCGGACGGTGGCTATCACTTCCTGTAGGGTATTGTAGGAGGCGATGAAGTCGGTGCCGTCGATGCTCCGTACCTCCAAGCCCTTGAAGCCTTTGGCGTAATCGCTGGCGTCGCCCACGCGGATCTCATCGGCACTGGCGCTGATGTCCCATTCGTTGTCCTGCACCAGGTAGATGATGGGCAGTTTCTTCAGTACGGCCATCTGCAAGGCCTCGGAAACTTCGCCTTCGGTGATGGCGGCATCGCCGATGGAACAGACAACGATGGGCGCTCCACCCTCCACGTCCTGCGGAATACCAGCCTGCTCCTTGAACCAAAAGCCCATGGCCGTGCCGGTGGCCGGGATCGCCTGCATGCCGGTGGCGCTGCTCTGGTGCGGGATCTTGGGCATGTTGTCCCTCCGCAGGCTGGGGTGGCTGTAATAGGTGCGTCCGCCACTAAAGGGATCGTCGCGCTTTGCCATCAGTTGCAACATCAGCTCGTAAGGCTCCATGCCTATGCTGAGCAAAATGCTGTCGTCGCGGTAGTAGGGGTACACGTAGTCCTGGGGAAGCAGTTGCAGGCCCAGCGCTAGTTGGATCGCTTCGTGGCCCTTGCTGGTCGCGTGAACGTACTTGGCCGTGAACTTGGCATTCTCTTCATAGAGATCGCTCATCGCACGCGCGGTACACATCAACTCCCAAGCCTTCAGCAGGGTGTCCACGCTCAAGCTGTTCTTCGCGGCGATCTTGGTTGCGGTCGTCGACATGGAAATACGCTGGAATGATAGGGTCGCAAGGTACGGAGGGTGTTTGTGATCATTCCGCAGGCGATCTGGCTATCCCGTGCGAGTGCCTTGGCCAAGCGATCCGTGCTAACTTTCGGGCATGGCACGCAAGATCACCTTGGAACTACCGGACCAGCTCGATATGGACGAGAAGGAGTTATTGATGATGCTGGCAGCTCATCTGTATGGCGATGGTAAGCTTTCCATGGGCCGTGCTGCTGCACTGGCTGGCGTGGACAAGCGCACATTGATGGAGAACCTTGGGCGCTTCGGTGTTCCGGTGTTCAACTATTCTGCTGAGGACCTGGATCATGACATTCGCAATGCAGCGGGTGGTCGTCAGTGACAGCAGTTGCCTGATCGGCCTACAGAACATTGGCCGCTTGGACTTGCTGCAGGAACTCTATGGTTAGGTTTGGACAACACCACAAGTTATCGCCGAGGTGGGCGCTGGGCTGCCCAGTTGGATCATTGTTCAAGAGGCATCGGACAAGGCTTGGGTTACGCAACTGCTCGCCTCGATCGATCCAGGAGAGGCAACGGCCATTGCGCTGGCTACCGAGTTCCAAGAAGTTGTTGTCATTCTTGACGACCTTGATGCCCGTGCCGCAGCTGTCAAGTTGGGGCTTGAGCTGACCGGTACACTTGGTATACTTCTCTTGGCGAAACAGGCCGGCATCATCCCTGGGATACGCAGCGCCATCGAAGGCCTTGCCCGAGTTGGCTTCCGCATGTCGGATGGTCTTCGTTCGAAGATGCTTCGCATGGCCGAAGAGGAGTGATCGTTGCTTGATCATTCATCACCTATACAAGCCGTTCAGCCCATCGGTCTCGAGCGAAACGAGCGATAGTTTCAACTTCGCACTTATGAACCGCCAAGCACACGAACTCGAACACCGCATCATCGGTGATGACATGCAATGCGTGGAGATCACGCTCGATCCCGGAGAGACAGTCATCGCCGAATCAGGCACCCTGATGATGATGGACGATGGCGTCCGTATGGAGACCATTTTCGGCGATGGGAGGGGACAATCCCAAAGCTTTCTGGACAAGATGTTCAGTGCCGGTAAACGGGTGCTAACTGGTGAGAGCCTCTTCATGACCACTTACACCAACGAGACCACGGGGCGCAGGACGGCTTGGTTCGCTGCTGCCTATCCCGGCAAGATCATGCCTTTGGACCTTCGTGACTACAACGGAAAACTGATCTGCCAGAAGGACAGCTTTCTTGCAGCAGCAAAGGGTGTAAGCATCGGTATAGAGTTTCAAAAGAAGCTCGGGGCCGGCCTCTTCGGCAGTGAAGGCTTCATCATGCAGAAGCTCGAAGGCGATGGGCAGGTCTACATCCACGCCGGCGGCACCACCATTCAGCGCGATCTGTTGCCTGGCGAGATCTTGCGTGTGGATACGGGCTGCCTGGTGGCCATGACACAGACCGTTGAATATGACATCCAGTTCGTAGGTGGCATCAAGAATACCTTGTTCGGTGGGGAAGGACTGTTCTTCGCTACGCTGAAAGGACCGGGACATATCTGGATCCAGAGTTTGCCCTTCAGCCGTTTGGCGGACAACATCATAGCAGCGGCACCCAAGGCGGGAGGCAAAGGCCGAGAGGAGGGAAGCATCCTGGGTGGCTTGGGCCGCTTGCTGGATGGTGACAACAGGGGGTAGCTCAGTAAGTGGTTTCGCCGCCCTTCGGCTTGTCCAGACCTTGCAAGAAGCCTTGCACGATGCTCAGGATGATGCTGAAGCCCAGCGCCCACCACCAGCTATCGACTTGGAAGCCGTCCACGATCTTGGCGGCAAGCATCACCATGGCCGCGTTTATCACCAGTAGGAAAAGCCCCAAGGTGATCACACTTACAGGAAGCGTCAGCAGGATGAGCACAGGGCGCAGGAATGTGTTCAATAAACCGAGCACTACGGCAACCAGCAAGCCAGCGAAGAAGTCCTCAGCATGCACGCCGGAAAGGATCAGGTCCGTAACGAGTACCGCGATGGTGGTGATGATGAGGCGGATGAGGAGGTTCATGGTAGGGGATGTGAAGAGGTCAAAATACGGGAATGTGGAAATGCGGGGGAAGTGGTGGTCGGTCATTCAAGAGTGAACCTGTCCATATCACGCCTATCCCGCTTGGTAGGTCTCCCTTCACCAGCAGGGCGATCATGCGCCTGTGCCAAACGCGCCAGCTCCAGCTTTTCCAGGTCCTCGAAGGAGGTGCGTTCCACGATCAGATCCGGCACCAGCTTGGCCCCAACGCGTGAGTTCGGCAAAGAGATAACCTCCCAACTGCGCCAGACGGGTGGTGTGCGCAAAGCGAAGGTGTCACCCATCTTGATCTCCGCCGAAGGTTTCACAATGCGTCCGTTCAGCATCACTTGTTCGCGCCGCATGGCATCGGTGGCCAGGCTGCGGGTCTTGAAGAGGCGGACACACCAGAGGAATTTATCGAGACGCATTTGGAAGACATGTGCTCATTTGCTCATGTGGGCATGTGCTCATGGACCCAGGAGCGAGGTGATCAGTAGTCTGGGATGTTGACGTTCCAAAGATGCGCTCCTAAAGGCCCACTTCCACTCGCCTTCCGTAAGATCGAGCTGGATCGAAATGGAGTCCTCTCGGAGATCTGCCACATCTGGTCGGAGCGCCCAATGAGCACATGAGCACATGCCCACATGAGCATTTGAAAATTGGAAAAGCGCCCTCTCGGACGCTTCCCCTGTGACCCCGGAGGGATTCGAACCCCCAACCAACAGAACCGGAATCTGTCATTCTATCCAATTGAACTACGGGGCCGGTTTCCCCCTGCCCGTGGGCCAAGGGGCGGCAAAGATAGCCCACGGAGCTCACTCCCGCAGGAAGCCGTACCTTCGCGCGCCGTTTCGCCGCCCGGAACACTCGGTTCCAGTGGTTCGGATCAGCAACATTACCAGCGCCACCAAGGCGCCAAGCGCATGAAAGACCTTCGTAACATCGCCATTATCGCACACGTTGACCACGGCAAGACGACCTTGGTGGACAAGATCCTGCACCAGTGCCAACTCTTCCGTGTGAACGAAGAGGTAAAGGACCTGCTTCTGGACAACAACGACCTGGAGCGCGAGCGCGGCATCACCATCCTGAGCAAGAACGTTAGCGTTCGCTACAAGGACACCAAGATCAACATCATCGATACCCCCGGCCACAGCGATTTCGGCGGTGAGGTGGAGCGTGTTCTGAACATGGCCGACGGCGTGATCCTGCTCGTGGATGCCTTCGAAGGGCCCATGCCGCAGACCCGTTTCGTGCTCGGTAAGGCCATTGAACTGGGCTTGAAGCCGGTTGTAGTGGTGAACAAGGTGGACAAACCGAACTGCACACCCGAAGAAGTACATGAGGCCGTATTCGACCTGATGTTCGCGCTGGATGCCACCGAGGACCAGCTGAACTTCCCAACGGTTTATGGCAGTAGCAAGAACGGCTGGATGGGTCCCGATTGGAAGACCCCGACCGAGGATGTGAGCCACTTGCTGGATGTGATCCTGGAACACGTGCCTGCACCAAAACAGGTGGAAGGCACGTTGCAGATGCGCATCACCAGCCTCGACTACAGCAGCTTCCAAGGCCGAATCGCCGTGGGGCGCATCACGCGTGGTTCCATCAAGCCAGGGCAGAACATCACCCTGATGAAGAACGACGGCACCCAGCGGAAGGGCCAGGTGAAGGAGCTTATGATCTTCGAAGGTCTTGGCAAGGTGAAGGTGAAGGAGGAAGTGGGCTGTGGCGAGATCGTGGCCGTGATGGGCCTGGAGAATTTCGACATCGGCGATACCGTTGCCGATGCGGAGAACCCGGAAGGCCTCTCGAAGTTCAAGGTGGACGAACCCACCATGAGCATGATGTTCACCATCAACAACTCGCCTTTCTTCGGGCGTGAAGGCCAGTTCGTGACCAGCCGCCACGTGCGCGACCGCCTGTACAAGGAGATCGAGAAGAACCTGGCCATGCGCTTGCAAGAGACCGATAGCCCCGACCGCCTCCTGGTGTTCGGTCGCGGTATCCTGCACCTGAGCATCCTGGTGGAGACCATGCGCCGCGAAGGCTACGAGTTCCAACTGGGACAGCCTCAAGTGCTGTACAAGGAAGTGGACGGCAAGAAGCACGAGCCCATCGAAATGCTCACCGTGCAAGTGCCGGAAGAGTTCAGCAGCCGTGTGATCGACCACGTTACCCGCCGCAAGGGCGAGATCTCCAACATCGAGCAGAAGGCCGACCGCACCGTACTGGAGTTCAACATCCCCGCCCGCGGTATCATCGGTCTGCGTAACACGCTGCTCACCGCCACTGAAGGTGAGGCCATCATCGCGCACCGCTTCAAAGGCTACGAGGCGTACAAAGGCGAACTCGGCGTGCGTCGTGCTGCAAGCATCATCAGCCAAGGCACCGGTACGGCCGTGGCCTTCTCCATCAACAAGTTGCAGGACCGAGGTAAGTTCTTCATTGATCCAGGAGAAGAGGTTTACGGCGGTCAGGTCATCGGTGAGAACCCCAAGACCGACGACCTCGTGGTGAACGTGTTGAAGGGCAAGCAGCTCACCAACATGCGCGCAAGCGGCACCGACAACAAGGAGAGCATTGCGCCAGCCGTGAAGTTCTCGCTCGAGGAGTGCATGGAATACATCGCTGCCGACGAGTTCCTGGAGGTTACGCCCAAGAGCTTGCGTATGCGCAAGATCCTGCTGGACGAGAACGACCGGAAGAAGGCGGGTAAGGCGATAATGGCGCAGTAAATCAGCCACCACTTCCGCGGTCCAGCCTTCGTTACCGACCCGGTATCTTTGAGGCATGCGTGTGTTGTACCTGTTCATGGTGCTCCTGCCACTTTTCGTGGTAGCGCAGCCCTTGGCTCAACATCCCATCAACCCGGCCACCTGGACCTTCGGCGTGAGCTTGGCAACTGGCCCCCACAGCCATCTGTACAGCCTTTTCTTGGTGAAGGAGCATGGCTTGGAGGTCCTTTCCACCGAACCCATAACCCGCCAGCAGTTCGTGTTGCAGGCACAGGGAGCCGTGCCCAGCAAGGCCAACGGTACGGGCGAGAACCTCTTCAAGCGCTACGGTGTGGACATCTGCGTGCATCCCGACAGTTCGCGTGATCTGCCTGACTGCGGCGTTTTCGATGAGCTATGGAAGCTCCGTTTCTGGGAGTATCCCTTCCAAGTGAAGCAAGGCATGCATCCAGGTAGGGGCTGGGCCGAAAAGCGCGAAGTACCGTCGCCCCGGCAAATGCTCTTATTGAGCGACTACGGCATTTTGCATCTTACCGGATTGGCCCGAGGAGAGAACGCATTCCGCCTGCTACGCGATGTTACGGACAGCTCCTGGGTGGACAATTACCGTAAAGGCTATTGAAGCAGGGAATGCAGCGCAGACTTGATACCGAATTGTTGTTCGCCGAACTGGTCAATGGCGATCGTGCTGCCTTGGGGCGTGCAATCACGCTGGTGGAAAGCACGCGCGCGGCTGATCGTGAATTGACCGAAGTTCTCGTACGGACCTGCCTTACGAAGAAAACGAATGCTCTCAGGATCGGCGTCACTGGTGTGCCTGGCGTTGGCAAAAGCACCTTGATCGATACCCTTGGCATGTCCTTCATCGAGGCGGGCCACCGGGTGGCCGTGCTCGCCGTGGATCCCAGTAGTAGCAGAAGCAGTGGCAGCATACTGGGCGACAAACCCGTATGGAGAAGCTCAGTGTTCATGAACACGCATTCATTCGACCAAGTCCCACTGCGGGTGCCTTGGGTGGTGTGGCCAGGCGCACGCGGGAAACCATACTGCTCTGTGAAGCCGCTGGCTACGACAGGGTGGTGGTGGAGACCGTGGGCGTGGGCCAAAGCGAGTTGGAGGTGGACCACATGACCGACCTGAACCTGTTGCTGATGCTGGCCGGGGCCGGTGATGAGCTCCAAGGCATCAAGCGGGGTATCATGGAAGCGGCCGACATCCTTGTCCTCACCAAGGCCGTGGGCGACAACCTCGCCCGTGCGGAACGCGCCCAACGGGATCTGCGCAATGCGGTCATGTTCATGCCCCCACGCGATAGCGGGCGTTATCCCGAAGTGCTGCTTACGAGCGCTTTGGAAGGTTCGGGAATGGACGCATTGCTGCAGCGCGTGGAAGCCCTCTACGCCGAGGATCTCGGGAATGGGCGCCTTGATCGCCGCCGCAGCGAACAGGACCTTCATTGGTTCCAGCATGCGGTGAACGAGGGGCTGCTCGACCGGTTCCGTGCTGATGTGCGAGTTGCCGAAGCTCAACCTGCTTTCCTGCGGAACGTGAAGGAAGGACGCACCAGTCCATTCAATGCAGCCAAGGAACTGCTCGATCGGTTCTTCGCCAAGGATTCAGAATAGCTTCCTGACCTCTTCGCGGAGGGTGATCAAAGCCTCCTGCGAAGGCGTGTGCGATAGCCGCGCCACATTACTGAATATCCGCTGGCTCAGATCAGTGGCCGATGGGGTATCACCCGTTTGCTCATAGCTCAAGTTCACCAAGCGGATCGTCTCGTCCTTGGCCTGTTTCACCTTCGCCCAGGCCCGGTCGCTAACGTACAGTTGCTGGGTCACGTTGTGCTGGAATTCCTCGCGGATCGTCGCTACCAGTTCCGCATGCAGGGTGCGCGCGCCCATGTTGCTTTTGTGGACGCGCAACACCAGCGGACCGGGTTCGATGCGTTCGATGAACAGGGTGAGGCGCTCGTAACCTTGGAGTCTGAGGGGTAGGGTATGCTTGCGGTCCTCGTTGGCCTGTTCCCCACGTTTCGCCGCCAGTCGCTCCGCCGTTTGTGCGCCCAGCATATTCTTCAGGGTGTAGAATGCCGTGAGGAATACCACGATCGAAGGAAGCAGTGCAACAAGAACCTGTACAATTGGATCGCTCATCGGAGGGTGCGGTGCTGTGTGATAATGCGTTGACTACGGAGAAGGAACGGAACCCGAGCAAGTAATGGTGTGCGCTGGGAGGCCATCTGTCATGACCTTCCCTTCGGTGCAAAGATGCACCGCGAAGTTGCAGTGCGATGCGGTTATCAGGAAGGAGAAAGCCCCTCACCGGTGATCCGGGAGGGGCTTTCTCGATGCGGTGTCAGCAATGCTTAGTTGCGCTCCGTGGGAGCCATCGGGCTCTGCTCCTTCATGGGGCTGGTGGGCGTTTCAGGCGCTGCCTCAACGGTCCCCTTGATGCGCACGATCTTCTCGGGCGAATTGGATGCGTTGCTGCTGATGGTTACGCTCTTGTTGATCGGTCCCACGCGCTTCGTATCGTACTTCACGGTGATGGCGTACTTGGCTCCAGGCATGATCGGCTCGGTCTTGCACTCTGGTACGGTGCAGCCGCATGAACCTTTGCAGCTGGTCAGGATCAATGGGGCATCGCCGGTGTTGGTCACCGTGAATTCGCAGGTGCCGTTCGCGCCAGCTGGAATGGTACCATAATCGTGTACCTCCTTGTCAATGGAGATCATGGGGCCTGAACCACCAACGGGCTTGGCGTTGCTTTGGGCGAAGGCGGCCAAAGTGAAGATGCTGAGAGCGATCGAGAACAGTGATTTTTTCATGGCGTTGGTAGCGTTGTTGCGTTTGCGTGTTCCAAAATTAGGACCACGATGGTCGTGGCCGTAAGCCTTAACAGGACATTAACAGCACAGGCTCAATTCTTCTCCGTTGGAGTCATCGGGCTTGCTTCGCGCACAGGTGATGCGTTACCCAAGGAAGTGGTCGATGCTTCAACAACACCCTTTATCGTAACTGTTTTGCTGGGGGTGTTGCTCGCGTTGCTGTGGATGGTGACGGTCTTATTGATCGGCCCCACACGCTTGGTGTCATAGGTCACGGGTATCACACTTTTGGCTCCCGGCATGATCGGCGCGGTCTCGCACTTCGGTACCGTGCAGCCACAACTACCTGCACATTGAGTGATGATCAAGGGAGCATCACCCGTGTTCGTTACGGTGAAGGTGCAATCACCGTTCGCGCCTTGCTTGATCGTACCATAGTCGTGCACGTCCTTGTCCATGCTGATCATGGGGCCGGTGCCGCCCAAAGGCTTTGCGTCGGGTTGCGCGAAAGCGCCAGAGGAGATAACCGTCAGGGCGAGAGCGAGGAGTTGCTTTTTCATGGTTCGGGAGTTGTGTTTCGATGTTGCTACGGCGAAACTACCGGGCTGGTTGGCCAATACTGGATACCTTAACAGGACCTTAACAGCGCATCGTACTTGGCGCCAGCGTTGTGCTCTTTCCAAGGTCGCGATACACCCAAGCGGATCTTTATCACCTGCCAACAACGCGTACCGCCCTACATTCGTTGCATCGATCGTGATCTTACATATGCTGCCTTCGATATCGGCTCCAACGCGGTACGCTTGCTTGTCGCCGAGGTCATCGAACGCAAGGACCACCCGGTGGTCAAGAAACAGACCCTTGTGCGCGTGCCCATCCGCTTGGGCGAGGATGTGTTCGATTCGGGTGCCATCAGCAATGCAAAGCGGGATTACCTCATCAAGAGCCTCAAAGCGTTCCGTCTCCTTACGGAGGTCTACGGTGTGAGGAACATGCGTTGTTGCGCCACCAGTGCCATGCGGGAAGCGACCAACCGAGAGGAGGTTATGCACCGGGTGGAGATGGAGAGCGGCGTGTATATCGAGACCATCGAGGGAAAGGTGGAAGCGGACCTTATCGTGAACACTTTTTGGACGCAGGACCTCCTGAAGGAGCGGAACTACCTCTACATAGACGTGGGTGGTGGTAGTACGGAACTCACGTGGCTCGAAAAAGGAAGGCGGGTGAAGAGCGCGAGTTTCAGGATAGGTACCGTGCGTGCCCTGCAAGGCAAGGTGGATCCCGCCACATGGTCGGAAATGCACGGTTTCCTTGACGAATTGCGCCCTAAGCGTGGCTCCATGACCGCGATCACATGCGCCAGGTCTTCCAGAGTGTTGATGTCCTTCAAGCCCAGGTGATCGGC
>JBBEDG010000204.1:0-10199 GCA_040881405.1 Flavobacteriales bacterium
CAACCGTCTTGGACTTAAGACAACTACCCCCAAGCACAAGGCTTACGGATGAAGTCTTCGACCTATTTTCACGCCCCACCATGACCAGCAAACAACGCCTCGAAGCCACCCTCTGGGACATCGCCAACACCTTGCGGGGCAAGATGGCCGCCGATGACTTCCGCGACTACATCCTCGGCTTCATCATTCTACAAGTACCTCGGCGAGAAGATGCACCGCTGCAGATAAGGTTCTGAAACTCGAGCGACCCACCTACTACGCGCTCCACGAGGACAGCGCCTACGGCAAGGAAGACCTCAACGCCATTCGCGAACTTGCGTTGGTTCAAAAGGCAACATGACCAGTGCGCTTTTCAATTATCGCTGTGTACTATTCTGTTCTTTACAATGCAAGAGCAATACCGGCACTGAATGTGCCACGGAATCCGAATCCTGCTTCTGCCCAGAAAGCAACTTTATTTCCTACGCTGATGCCTAATGGAGAGAGATGGAACGATCCTCCCATCTGAGATTTTTCAGTATTAAGTGCAGCACTCGTAGCCGTTAGATTTTCTGCATCCCTCATCGATATACCGGCGGCGAGAGAACTGTATAATTTGAACCCAGGCTTGTTGATGTATTTAAAATCCAACCGGCCCAAGAAACTCAGATAGCTGGTTTCTGTGCTTTCGTTAAGATAGGTCGGGTTTTGTGCTGGGTCATAGACGAACGCAACTTTGGCTATATCGTAGATCGCATCCAATCCGAACGAGAGTCTGCTGTCGGGTGCAAATATCAACGACCCCATGAATGCACCACTTCCAGAAAGGTCGACCGAAGTATACCCGGAGGATACAATATCCTCTGCCAGACCTGTTCCAATTCCTTCAAATAGACTGGGGGCAGTAAGCACTCCATAGCCCACCCTTATCGCTATCGCCCGTTTCTTATTCGACATTGTTTCCTGCGTGTAAGCAAGGGTCGTCGAAACCATAAAAATAGCCAGCCATATTTTTTTCATGATCATTTATTTTGTGATTTTTTCGGCGACTTTCGGAGTCGAGTACAAACGTAAACAATTTAATGACCCAAACATTTTCGACCCACTCAAAATATCCCGAAACTTGCGCAGCGGTCTCCCGAAGGGGACACTTCGCCCTTGGTCAACGCTGTGTAAGGCGAAGCTGGTTTTAGGCTTTTTGGTCCTTGGTCCTTAGGCAGTGGTTTTTGAGGCCATTGGTGTAGCGGTGCGGAGCAAGTGGCTTTTGGGCTTCCGGCCATTAATGCCTTTGGGCCCTTGGTTTATGGGCATTGGTTTTTTGGCCTCTAAAGGTTCTTGGTCTCTGGCCCCTGGCCTGCCAGCCAAACACCAAAAGCCAAGCACCGAAGAGCCCAGGACCTAAAGCCACCGAGCACCTCGCCTACGGCCCAAGCAACCCCAGACCAGTTAGCCACCAGGCAAAGCGCTACCCAAAGGAGCAGCCGTCAGCAGCCATAGGACATAAGACACTCGCCCTACGAACGATACCCCTATTTTCACGCCCCAACACCTGCGCCGTGCTACGGCTTTTCAAAGTATGACCTCCAAACAACGCCTCGAAGCCACCCTCTGGGACATCGCCAACACCTTGCGCGGCAAGATGGCCGCCGATGATTTCCGCGACTACATCCTCGGCTTCATTTTTTACAAGTACCTCAGCGAGAAGATGGAGTTGTACGCCGACGAGGTGCTGCACCCCGATGGGCTCCTGTACACCCAGGTGAAGGAAGGCACCACCGAAGGCGACGCCTACCTGCAGGCCGTGCGCGACCTCAGCCTGGACCAGCTGGGCTACTTCCTGAAACCCAGCGAGCTCTTCAGCACCATGGTGCAGCGCAGCAACGCCGAGGGCAAGGCCAACTTCATCCTGGACGACCTCACCAAGGTGCTCAACAGCATCAGCGACAGCACGCGCGGCACCGATAGCGAGGAGGACTTCGCCAACCTCTTCGAGGACCTGGACCTTACCAGCAGCAAGCTGGGCAAGAGCACCGACGACAAGAACAAGTTGGTGGTGAAGGTGCTGGCCCACCTGGACGGCATCGACTTCGAGCTGGACAACCCCAGCCACGATGTGCTGGGCGATGCCTACGAATACCTCATCGGGCAGTTCGCCAGCGGCGCGGGCAAAAAGGCCGGCGAGTTCTACACCCCGCAGGAGGTGAGCACCGTGCTGGCGCGCATTGTTACCACGGGCAAGAAACGGCTGAAGAGCGTGTACGACCCCACCTGCGGCAGCGGCAGCTTGCTGTTGCGCGTGGCGAAGGAAGTGTTGGATGTGGGCCAGTTCTACGGGCAGGAGATGAACCCCACCACCTACAACCTGTGCCGCATGAACATGATCATGCACGATGTCCACTACCGCCGCTTCGACATCAAGAACGAGGACACGCTGGAGCGGCCGCAGCACCCCGACATGCAGTTCGAGGCCGTGGTGGCCAACCCGCCCTTCAGCGCGCATTGGAAGGCCGATCCGCTGAAGATGAACGACGAGCGCTTCGGCGCCTACGGCAAATTGGCGCCCACCACCAAGGCCGATTTCGCCTTTGTGCAGCACATGGTACACCACTTGGGCAACGATGGCACCATGGCCTGCGTGCTGCCCCACGGCGTGCTCTTCCGCGGCGCGGCCGAAGGGCACATCCGCCAATACCTCATTGAAGAGTGCAACTACCTGGATGCCGTGATCGGCCTGCCCGCCAACATCTTCTACGGCACCAGTATCCCGACTTGCATCTTGGTGCTGAAGAAGCAACGTGAACACGCAGGGGATATCCTCTTCATCGACTCCAGTGCGGAAGGGAACTACGAAAAAGTGAAGACGCAGAACAAGCTGCGGCCGCAGGACATCGATAAGATCATAAGCACCTACCGCGAACGCCGCGCCGAAGCCAAATACAGCCACGTGGCCCCGCTGGCCGAGGTGCGGGAGAACGACTACAACCTGAACATACCACGCTACGTGGATACCTTCGAGGAGGAAGAAGCGGTGGACCTGAACGCCGTGGCAAAGGAGCTGCGATCGGTGGCTTCGAGTGCCTCAGCCACCGATGCGCTGATCGCGGCGTACTGCAAGGAGTTGGGGATCGAAATGCCGGTTGCGTGATGGCCCTTCTCGCCCTTCGAGTGCCTCAGGGCTCGGCCCCGCATACACCCGCCCTTCGAGTACCTCAACCACCGGCCCTTCGAGTGCCTCAGGGTCCGGTGGCTGAGGCCCTCGAAGCCCCGGACACTGTGGCACTCGAGCGTCACGGAACACGGGAGCGCTGCCTGAGGCTCTCGAAGGCGAAGCCCCGTGTTCCCACCAATACTTTCAATTGAATGCCCCAAGGATTCATGTACATACTCCTCTGTGGCGATGGTTCCTACTACACCGGAAGCACCGTTGACCTTGAACGCCGCATTGCACAGCACGAAGCAGGCGAAGGAGCGAACCACACGCGTAAGTTTCCACCTGTGAAAATGGTGTACTACGAATGGTACCCGCGCATCGACCTTGCCTTCAACCGGGAGAAGCAAGTGCAAGGCTGGAACCGACAAAAGAAGGAAGCACTGATCAACGGTGAGTTCAGCAAACTACCGGAGTTGGCGAAAGCCTACAGGGATCTGAAACCGGGGCTTCGAGAGCCTCAGCCACCGGTTCCAGATCCTGACGATCGTCCCACAGTTGCGCCGAAGCCTGAGGCACTCGAAGGCGAGGCACTCGAAGGGCAAGTAGGCGAAGGCGAAGCTCCTGATAACGAAATGCCACAAGTGTGATGGAGACTATTGCGAAGAAGGCGGCGACGAAACGGGCCCCGAAGCTCCGCTTTCAAGGGCACACAGACGATTGGAATAAGACCCCGCTCGATGAAGTGTTGTCCTTGAAGAGCGGATACATTTTCAAAAGCTCAACGTATGTCGAGGGTAGTCGGTATCGGGTGGTCACCATCGCGAATGTTCAGGATGGGAGGATGGTCTTTGATCGCATTTCAACCGTACCAGAATTGCCGGAGAACATTCGGGACTTCCAGATCTTGCAAAAGGGCGACATCCTCATTTCCTTGACTGGCAATGTTGGTCGTGTTTGTCTTGTGGATACGGATGATTGCTTGCTGAATCAACGTGTGGGAAAGCTCGTTCCAAAGAAGCACATAGACGCTAACTTTCTGTATCAGATACTTCGAAGTGAGGCCTTCCTGAATGAGATGATCGCCCAAGCACAGGGCGGAGCGCAAGACAACTTGTCAAGCAAGGATGTGGTGGGTTATATGGCCCTACTCCCCACCCTCCCCGAACAGCAAAAGATCGCGGGCTTCCTGAGCGCGGTGGATGCGCGGATACAGCAGCTTACGCGCAAGAAGGCCTTGCTGGAGCATTACAAGATGGGGGTGATGCAGGGCTTGTTCCCTGAGGCTCTCGAAGGGAAAAGCCCCGCATCCGCTTTACCCGGGCGGATGGGTCGGCGTTCCCGGAGTGGGAGGAGAAGCGGTTGGGGGATGCCGTAAGCCTTTTAAAGGACGGAAGCCATGGAACACATACTGATGTTCCACACTCTGGATACTATCTACTAAGCGCCAAGAACATTAGGGATGGAAGGGTACAATACGATGCGAGCGATCGTCAGATTTCCAAGGAGGAGTATGACGCTATCTACAGAAGGTACTCCATTAGAACCGGCGATGTCCTTCTTTCAATAGTTGGGACTATTGGAAGGTGCTGTGTCTATGAACATGGTGCCCCTCTCGCATTTCAAAGAAGTGTTGCGTTCTTCAGATTCTCTAAAATCAGACCGACGTTCGCCTATCAGTATTTTACCTCAGCATCCTTCCAACGCGAACTACTGAAGAGACAAGTTGTCTCTGCGCAACCCGGAATATACCTCGGTGATTTGGCTGAGATTCCAATCCCTTTCCCCTCCCTCGAAGAGCAGCAGAAGATCGCCGGTTTCCTGGGTGCCTTGGATGCGCGTGTGCAGGCGGTGGGTGCGCAGCTGGCGGGTTGGCAGCAGTGGAAGAAGGGGTTGTTGCAGGGGATGTTCGTGTGAGGGCGGATCAGAAGATCAGATGAATCAGAAGATCAGAAGATCCGATGCTTCCGCCGGAGCTTCAGCGTAGGCGGATAATGTGGAATGCGCTGAGCCGGGATCTCAAAGGGGCAAGCCTCCGTTCTTTTCTCCACTTTAGGTGGGCCGGAACGATCGCCGGAACATTAACCGGAGCATGTGCGTACAATTGATTCTTAATCACTTGAAATACAGCGCTTTTATTAACGGAATGATCACCGGAATAAACGTGGAAATGAAGTAGCTTTGGCGCATGGCGGACACGGTACGACTTTACGACAACCCTTCTGCCATGGAGCCACTGTACCCGGAAGAGAGCGGCGGGAAACTGGAGGAACTGGCCACCGAGCTGATAGCTGGGGCAGCGAGACTCTCCGGTGCTTTGCATCCCGGTACGCGCACGGCCATTGCCGAACTGGTGCGGCCCATGAACAGCTATTACAGCAACCGCATCGAAGGGCACGACACGCATCCCATCGACATCGATCGGGCGTTGCGCAACGATTATTCGCAGGACAAGAAGAAGCGCGACCTGCAGCAGGAGGCGGTGGCGCACATCAATGTAAGTGTTGCGTTGCGGAGAGGCGAGCTATCGGGCGATCATTCGGACCCCTCCAGTATGGTCTTCATCAAGGGGCTGCACAAGGCATTCTACGACCATTTGCCGGATGACTTTCTGCGGGTAACAAGTCTGGGCGGTGAAGAACGCACCGTCGTGCCCGGGGAGTTCCGGACCGCAGATGTTAAGGTGGCACGTCACGAGGCTCCTGCCCATGGGTCCTTGAACGCGTTCATGTCGCGCTTTGCGGATCAATATGCGCTGACCAACCCACGCAACGCATCGCGAACGCGTAAGGTGGTATCGATCGCCGCAGCACATCACCGGCTGGCTTGGATCCACCCCTTTCTGGATGGCAACGGGCGCGTGGTCCGGTTGTACTCCGATGCGTGCTTCATGCTGGAAGAAATGGATGCCGGCGGTATCTGGTCCATTGCCCGTGGATTGGCACGCGACCATGATGCGTACTACCGCCACCTCGCGAATGCGGATAGCCCACGCAGGGGCGATCTCGATGGCCGCGGCAACCTGAGTCTTCGCGGTCTCGTCGATTTCTGCACCTTTTTCCTTACCACGGCCATCGACCAGATCACCTTCATGCAGGATGCGCTGGTACTGACCAACATGGAGCGCCGACTCGATGCCTACGTGGACCGGATGGTGACCGATGGACGCCTGCGGAATGAAGCACGGTACATACTCAAGGAGCTGTTCATACGCGGAAGCCTGGCACGAGGCGATGCCGAACGGATCACAGGCAAGTCGGATAAGACCTTGAAAAAGATCACGGACGAGTTGATCGCGTTGGAATTGATGGTGCCGCGTAAAGAGGGGGTGACCGTGACCTTCGACCCGAAGTATCCGCTGCACATCTCCCCGTGGATCATACCCCGGCTGTACCCCGAAGGCAAGGAAGCTGAAATGATGGCTGCCAGATGAGCACCCGACCCGAAGCCCGACCCGAAGCCGAGCTCGTCGCAGAAGATCGCCGGTTTTCTGGGTGCCTTGGACAGAGTATGTTCGTTTGAATGGTAGTGGGCCGCGCGCTCCATTTTCACAGAACGCCTTATATCCCGTGCTTTATTCTCCGCAAGCGGGCGGCTTTCACGAGAAGAACCCTACCTTGCTCGGCGTTCAGCATTCACCGATGGGTAAGATCCCCGTGCATTTTTCCATTGAAGCGTCGGTTTTTCACGGCCGCACGCTTCCCGAGCCGGGGCATGTGGTGGGCTATGGGGCCATCATAGCCGCCATGGGGCTGGCCATGCCCATGCCAACGGTGATCAGCATCATCAGCCGGAAGCGGCGCCAGTACATCCGCGAAGGATGGAACGTGCTTACCCCGAAGCACCAGCCGGAAGAAAGCCTCTACAAGCAGCTGGTCTTCGCGCTGAAATACGAGGGGGTGGACCTGCTCTGTTTCAAGAAACTGTTCGGCAAGCTGAGCGCTGCCCAGGTGAAGGAACTGCTGGCCATTGAACCATCGGGCCAATACAGCCGCAAGATCTGGTTCCTGTACGAGTGGTTGCTGGCCAAGAAACTCGGCATACCGGATGCGGACGTGAAGATCAAATACGTACCGCTCCTTGATGCGAAGATCCAGTATGCCATCGTTGGTACGCCCTCGGCCCGGCATCGGATCACCAATAACCTGCCCGGCACACCTGCATTCTGTCCGCTGATACGCAGCACCACGGCGCTTGAAGCCCACCTTGCTGTCGAACAGGCGCGCCGAAGCCAACACGTCATGGGCGGCGTACATGCCGATGTGATGCAGCGCGCATCCGCGTTCCTGCTCCTGAAGGATTCCAAGGCCTCGTTCACCATTGAAGGAGAAAGCCCGAAGAGCAAACGCGCTGCACGCTGGGGGCAAGCCATCGGCCAAGCCGGTCTGAACCCATTGAGCAAGGATGAACTCCTGCGCTTGCAGCAATTGGTGATCGAAAGCGACCGCTTCACCCCGATGGGATACCGCCACAAAGGGGGCTTCGTGGGCGAACATGATCGCAGCAGTGGCGAACCCATTCCCGACCACATCAGCGCACGCTGGACCGATGTGGACGACCTGATGGCCGGTGTGCTGGCAGCGAACGAACGCCTTCAAGGTCCCGAATTCGATGCCGTGCTGGCGGCCACGATGATCGCTTTCGGCTTCGTCTTCATCCACCCCTTCGTGGACGGCAACGGCCGCTTGCACCGCTACCTCATCCACCATGTGCTTGCCCGCAAGAAATTCGGAGCACAGGGCGTGATCTTCCCGATCTCGGCCGCCATCCTGGACCATATCAACGATTACCGGCAGGTGCTGGAAGCGTATTCGCACCCGCTGCTCGATCACATCGAATGGAGCGCCACAGCCGACAACAATGTGGATGTGCGCAACAACACCGCCGACTTCTACCGCTATTTCGATGTGACCCCGCAGGCCGAGTTCCTCTATGCCATGGTGCAGGACACCATTGAGCGTATCATCCCCGAAGAAGTGGACTACCTGCAGCGCTACGACCGCATGAAACGCTTCTTGGACGACACCTACGAGATGCCCGACAAGACCGTGGACCTGCTGATCCAGTTCCTGCGGCAGGGCGATGGCACCCTTTCCGCACGTGCCCGGAGCAAGGAGTTCGCTGCACTGAAGGACAAAGAGATCACACGCATCGAAAAGGAATTCGCATCGATCTTCAAAGGAGCATGACCACCCAACCCGAAGCCCTCCTCGAATCCGAACTCGTGCAGCAACTGCACGGGCTGGGCTATGAGCGTGTGCGCATCGAGGATGAGGCTGGCATCCTGGCCAACCTGAAGCGGCAACTGGAGCGCTTCAACCAGACCAGTTTCAGCGAGCGCGACATGACGCGCATCCTGATCCACTTGGGCAAAGGCACCATCTACGACCGCGCCAAGACCCTGCGCGACCGTTATGCCTTGGAGAGGGAGGACGGCACGGTGTTCTACGTGCGTTTCTTCGACGGCCACACCCCCGGCGCCAACCTTTGGCAGGTGACCAACCAGGTGACGATGCACGGCAGCTACGAGAACCGCTACGACGTGACGGTGCTGGTGAACGGCCTACCGCTGGTGCAGGTGGAACTGAAGCGGCGCGGGCTGGAACTGAAGGAGGCCTTCAACCAGATCCTCCGCTACAAGCGGCACAGCTTCTGGGCCAACAGCACGCTGTTCCAGTTCGTGCAGCTCTTCGTGATCAGCAACGGCGTGAACACGAAGTACTACGTGAACAACCCGCTGCCTTCGCTCACCTTCAAGCAGACCTTCTACTGGGCGGCGGAGGACAACCGGATCATCACGGACCTCACGGCCTTTGCGAGTGCCTTCCTGAATCCGGCGCACCTCGGTCGCATGATCGGGCAGTACGTGGTGCTTACCCAGGCGAAGCTGCTGATGGTGCTGCGGCCCTACCAAGTGTATGCGGTGGAGGCCATCGTGAACAAGGTGGCTTCGGCTTCGAGAACCTCAGCCAGCGCCACCCCTCCGATGCCTGAGGTACTCGAAGGCGGAGGAGGGGGCTACATCTGGCATACCACCGGCAGCGGTAAAACGCTCACGAGCTTCAAGGCCAGCCAGGTGATCACGGACATGCCCGAGGTGGCGAAGGTGGTCTTTGTGGTGGACCGCAAGGACCTAGACTACCAGACCATGCGGGAGTTCAACAGCTTCAAGGAAGGCAGTGTGGACAGCACCGAGAACACCAAGGGTCTGGTGCAACAACTGGGCGACGACACCAAATTGATCGTCACCACCATCCAGAAGCTGAACATCGCCATCAGCAAGGTGAAGCACGAGAAGAAGGTGCAGCACCTGAAGGACCAACGGCTGGTGTTCATTTTTGACGAGTGCCACCGCAGCCAGTTCGGGCAAACGCACAAGGCCATCACCGACTACTTCACCAACACGCAGCTCTTCGGCTTCACCGGTACGCCCATCTTCGCTGAGAACGCCGCCAAGAACGAGTACGGCAAGCGCACCACCAAGGACCTCTTCGGCGATTGCCTGCACAAGTACGTGATCACCGACGCCATTCGCGACGAGAACGTGCTGCGCTTCAGTGTGGACTACGTGGGCCGATACAAAGCGAAGGACGGCGTGGCGCTGGACATCGAGGTGGAGGACATCGACCGCAGCGAAGTGTACAAGGACCCCGTGCGCATGGAGCGCATCGCGGACCACATCATCGCCACGCACGACCGCAAGACGCACAGCCGCGCCTACTCCGCGCTCTTCGCCACATCGGGGATCGATGAACTGGTGAAGTACTACGACATCTTCTGGAAGAAGAAGATGGCCGGGCAGCACGACCTGCGCATCGCCGCCATCTACACCTACGGCACCAATGAGGACGATGTGGAAGCCGTGGGCGCCTTGCCCGAGGAAACGCTTGCCATGGCCGCCGAACCCGCTGGTCCGTTCGCGGCGAGTCACAGTCGCGATAAGCTGGAGACGATCGTGAGCCACTACAACGCGCAATACCGCACGGCCTACAACACCAAGGACCAAGGCAGCTTGGAGAACTACTTCAAGGACATCAGCAAGAAGCTGAAGGACCGCGAGAAGGTGAGCGAC
>JBBEDG010000205.1:0-10178 GCA_040881405.1 Flavobacteriales bacterium
ACGCTAACTACCGCACTTGCCGCGATGCAGGGAGCCGACCCAGGTACGGTGTAGGTGTAGGCGCCGGGTGTGTCCGTGCCAGGTATGAACACATCACCATGCGGGCCATCAGGGCCGGCCCATGTGCCACCAGCATCCGGACTTCCCGACAATTCCTCGAAAAGTACCACAGGCGCATCGATAGAGCACCGTGTAACGGAGGCGTTGACGCCCGCATCAGGAGCCACGTTCTGGGAAACCGTAACAGTTGCCGAGGATGGGGCGCACGGGGAGAGACCAGTTACAGTGTAGGTGTATGCGCCAGTATCGCTGGAGCCTGGGACAAAGGAACCGGAATGCGGCACTCCGTCAGGGTCGGTCCAAGACCCACCAACATCCGGATCGCCGCCCAACACAGAGAACAGGGAAAGCGTGCCATCTGTACTGCATACCGTTACGCTTGCATCACTTCCGGCATCCGGAGCCTGGCGAACCACGATATTGAGGGTAGCAGTTGCATCACTGCACGGAGCAGTCCCCGCCACAGTGTATACATAGGCGCCGGGAGTATCACTACTCGGGTCGAAGTTCGCTCCGTGGGGACCATCAGGACCTGTCCATGTGCCTCCTGCATCCGCAGAACCACCGAGCCTTTGCACAAGCGTGAAGGATTGTTCATCACTGCATACCGTAATGTTGGCACTGGTACCAGCAACAGCTGCGGTCACTTGCGTCACCGCCACTGTGGCCGTTGCGCTCAGGCAGGGAGCCCCACCCAACAAGTTATAGGTGTACGTACCCTGCAGGGATACCCCCGGTGTATACGTGCCGGAAACCGCATTGCCACTCGGTCCCGACCATGCCCCGCCGCTATCCGGATCACCACCGAGCACACCGAACAACGGGAAGGATGTATCGGTGCTGCAAACCGCGATGGATGCCGAGGTACCTGCATCCGGCTGGATGTTCACCGCCACAATCACAGTGGCACTTACCGCGGTGCATGGTGGCACCCCTGCAACTGTGTATACGTATGCACCCGGAGTGTCCACTGCGGGGTCGAACGTTCCGTTGTGAGGTCCATTCGGACCTTCCCAACTCCCTCCAGCTTGGGGAGAGCCTCCTAAGGTGGTGAACAGATCCACCGGCGTGCCGGTGTTGCACAACGTGATGTTCGTGCTGGAGCCCGCAGAAGGAGCGGGTTGCACACCAATATCGAGCGTGCTGCTAACATTCGGACAGGGTACAACTCCGGTAAGCGTGTAGGTGTAAGTGCCGGCGAGTCCTGAGCTCGGGTTGAAGCTGGAGGGATGTACCTGGCCCAAGGGATCCAGCCAAACCCCACCTGGCTCAGGCGCACCACCAAGCCTTGAACGCATGGAAAATGGCACATCGCTACTGCATACCGTGGTGGACGCACTTGAACCCGCATTGCGGGCAGGTACCAGCGTAACCGAAACCACTGCCGAAGCAGCTGGGCAAGGCGATACTCCAGCAGCGGTGTACGTGTAGTCACCAGGTCCATCCACAGTTGGATCGAACAGGCCTGAGTGCGGATCCCCACCCGGATCCTGCCAAGTCCCACCAGCGTCAGGTGTTCCCCCCAAGGCATCGAAGAGTAGAACCGGCGAGTCCGAAGTACAGACCGAAAGCAAAGCATCCACTCCAGCATCCGGTCCGGTGGTGATGAGGGCGGTCCAACCGGCCGCAGTGCCGCTGGCGTTGCTTATCCACTGGAAGGTCAAACAACCGGATACACCTGAAGAACTCACCGTTTGCCCAATGAGCGATGTGGAGGCACCCGCGACCAGCAGTGGGGTACCGACCGCTGTAATGCCTTCGAAGACCTTCAGGCTATCACCCGGCCCGGCAGCTAATTGCCATTGGGTGAAAAGCACCGAGGTGGAAGGACCGGAAGCGGGTCCCCCGAATGGACACAGCGTAGTGACGATGCTCTCGTTATCAGCGTAAGTTCCTGCTGGGCCTCCGCTGTCGTGGAAGGTACCCGAACATGTGGAATACGTTATGCCATCCGCAGCATTGAACTCCTGTGCTAGACAGTCGCCCCAGGCCACGAACATGGACAAAGCCAAAGTAGCGGCTCTCACCTTGGACCACAGCGGTTCGAACAAACTCTTCATTCCCGATCACATTCCGCTTGGCTACAGCACAAGGGGGTGCAAGTTACGGGCGACCGTATGCTGCGAGTCAACAATACCCGCCATTACAGGCCATATTTCGACCACGATCGGATCTGGATCGATGGATCCATTCTTCACAAAGCTCTTTTAGCGCGTGGTCATGGGCTTTCGGCTACCGGAACACCTCAAGGTGCAACGGCAGCCTCCGCACCTGTCCTTGGCTGTTTCCCGAATGTCAAGGCGAGCATGACCTCGTGCGAACCGGTGCTGTAATTCCGCAAATTGGAAGTGATAATGTCGTAGGAATAGCCGAACTGGAAGGTTTCCTTCAACCAAACACCCACCATGGCGGCATAGGCATCGTTCGTACGATACGATGCACCCAGCCACACGCTGTCCTTGTAGCGTATCGTGGCCGTGATATCCAGTTTAGGAGGTACTGGATCCACGTATTTCAACAGAAATGAAGGCTCCAATTTCCAGTCCTCGCCCAAGGCGATCCGATATCCGCCGGTAACAAAGTAGTGGTCCTCCATACGGCTGAGCACCTCGTTCCGATCCTCGAAGAACTGCACCCGGTTGCGCAGGAGCTGGGGGGCCGTGGCCCCGAACCAGAACTTGGGATGGTAGAGGTAGAATGCGAACTTGGCATCGGGCATCAATTCGCCCCGGAGCTGGTCGTCCATGGCCGGATCACCGGGGTCGCGCAAGGTGATCTTGGAGCCGTCGATCAAGAACTGTAGCAGGCCGGCCGAAAGACCCAATGAGAGCTTCAGGTCATCGGTGAATTGCAGGTGGTAGGCATAGGAGAACTGCACCCCTGTGCGGCGTGTGGGTCCAACGATGTCGGTGAAGAGGTAGCCTCCCACACCCATCTTCTCACCGATAGGCGCTGTGCCACTGAGCGTGAAGGTGCGCGGGGCATCCTGCACGCCTACCCACTGGTAGCGGTGGCCACTCCGGAACTCGAAGAAGTCCCGGCTACCCGCTACGGCAGGGTTGAATACGTAATCGTTGAACTGGTACTGCGTTAGCTGCGGCAGCTGTTGTGCATCAGCTTGGCCCAATACCGTGGCCACCAGTGCAAGGAGGAGTATGCGGCGTAGGTTCTCCATGGGGTCAGCGGATCACGGTGAGTGGGCCGGTGAAGGCATCCGGGAATTCAGGGTCGTTGAGCTTGACCACATAGTAGTACGTACCTACCGGCACGGGACCACCGCTGTAGCGGCCATCCCAAGGTGTTCTGTAGCCCACGCTCTGGAACAGCATTTCGCCCCAGCGGTTGTATATCTCCACTTCCACGTTGGGGAACAGCTCGATGAAGTCGATGATCCAGGTCTCGTTGTGGCCATCGCCATTGGGTGTGAAACCCGTTGGTATAACAATATCGGGCACCACGGTGATGAGCACGGAATCCACAGAGATGCAACCATCGGGGCCCACGACGGTAAGCGTATACCACGTGGAAACCGTGGGATCCGCAGTGGGGTTGGGGACCGTGCTGTTGCTCAACAGGGAATCCGGCGACCAGGTGAAGGTGGAGCCCGGCGGACCGGAAGGCGCCCCCCCCAAGTTGGCCGACTCGCTGAGGAAGATGGTCTGGTTCGGCCCAGCATCCGCAATGGGCAGTGCCAGAACGATGACAGTTACCTGATCGGTGGAGGAACAAGGGCCATCGGTCACTGTGAGCGTGAAGGTGTACTCGCCCGGAGGGAGGACACCCAGGTCCACCACCGCATCGTTACCTACCACATTGCCGTTCTGATCGACCCACGTGTAGGAGATGGCACCAACACTAGCGGTACCATCAAGGATTACAGCTACACCAGTGCAGGACTGTTGATCAACGCCTGCATCAGCGAACACGGTGCTCAGAGCATCCACCACAACTTCGTTGACCACTGAACAGCCATTCGCATCGCTCGCCGTTTGGGTGTATGTGCCTGGCGGCAGATCGCTGATGTCCTCTTGTGTGGAGCTGAAACCGGCCGGACCGGTCCACGCGATGGTCACCGGAACGGTACCACCTGCCACTGTGGTGGTGATGGAACCGTCGCTAGCATCAGCGCAGCTGGCAGCGCTCACATCATCAACAGTTGCAACCAGTGGCGTAGGTTCTGTTATGGTGAAGGTGAAGGAACTATCGCAACCCGCCACATCGGTAATGGTCAATTGGTAGGTCCCGGCGCACAGATCGCTGTCCTCAGGTCCCTGACCGTTGGGCGGCTCTGGAACCCATATATAGGTGTAGCCACCAAGCCCACCCGTTGCAGCCGTGCTGATGTTGCCCGTGCATTCCCCACCGCTCAGCACATCCGTGACGGTCGCGTTGGCCTCGATGGGCACGAAGGGTAGAATGGTGAATGTGACCGTGGTGTCGCAGCCCGTAACATCCGTGATGGTGACATTCCATTCACCGGGGCAAAGGCCACTCACTTGCTCGGTGCCCTGGCCTTGCTGTGGCTCGGGCTGCCAGAAGATCACATAAGGTCCTGTGCCACCGCTCGGTGATACGGATGCAGTGCCGTCGCATGGCCCGAAACAGGTCTCGTTGGTGAAGAGCAGGCCCGCATCGATGGCAGTAGGCGAGGCGATGGTGAAGCTGGAATCGAGCGCGCAGCCGTTGGTATCAGAGACCTGAACGTTGTAGATCCCATTGCACAAGACATCGACCAGATCGATGTTCTGGGCCAGTGTGTTGCCGTCCGCATCGGTCCAGAGAATGCTGTAGTCCGGGGTTCCACCGCTCGGCACCACTGTTGCGGTTCCAGCGCAATCTCCGAAGCAGAGGTTGTCCGTGGTGGTAAGGTCGAGCACCACTGGTGTGGGCTCCAGCAGTTCGTAGCTGTATTCCACCACGCAGCCGTTGCCGTCGGTTATCGACACGCTCCAAGTGCCGGGGCAGAGGTCCTGCACGGCATTGGTTCCCTGGCCCGAAGGTGGCTCCGGACTCCAGACATAAGCGTACGGCAATGTTCCGCCCTGGGTGTTCAGCGTTATGGATCCATTGCAATCGCCGAAGCAGGCCACTGGCGTGATGTCCTCGGTTGCTTGGAGGATGTCCGGGCTTAGGATGAGGACACCCGAGGTGATACTGCACCCATCCGTATCGGTGATGGTTACGGTGTAGTTGCCCGCACAAAGTCCGGTGGCCTGCGGGGTGCCTTGTCCGTCGATGGTCCCTGGTTCCCAGAAGTAGTCCACGTAGGTTCCTGAACCACCTGTTGGACCCACGGTAGCGACCCCATCACAATCTCCGAAGCAGCTTACTGGCGATGTGCTCAAGTTGGGTTGGATGGGATCCGGATCGGCAACGAAGGCGGTATCGATGGTGATGCATCCGATGCCGTTGGTGACCTGAACGAAGTATGCTCCGGCGCAGAGGTCTGTAAGCTGGGTGCCGCTTTGGCCAAGATCATTGCCATTACCATCGAACCATGCGATGGTACAGGGCTGATCGCCGCAGATGAAGTCCACCGATACCGCTCCATCGCAATCGCCGGGGCAGGTGGTGAGGCCATCGGTGGTGGTGGTCTCCTCGCCATCGATGTCGCTGAGCGGAACGGCCAGCGCGGCTTCGCAGCCGTTGGCGTCGATCACCTGTACTGCATAGAGTCCAGCACAGAGTCCGCTCAAACTATCGGCCGTGCCGAAGATGGCCCCGTTCAGGGTCCAGAGGTAGAGGTACGGCGCCGTGCCGCCCGCAGCGGTCACTTCGATCGTTCCATTGCACACCCCGCACTCGCTGGGCGAGCTGGTGGCGCTCAGTGTCAATGCAGGTGGTTCAGCGATCGCGAAGCTTTCCTCGATCACACAGCCGTTCGCATCCGTAACGGCAAGTGTGTAGCTGCCCGCACATAGTCCGCTTGCTGTGGCAGTGCCCTGACCCGCCGGCGGTGCTGGTGACCAAGCGTAGAGGTAGGGTGCTGTTCCGCCGGATACCGTAGCAGTGATGGTTCCATTGCAGTCTCCGGCACAGGCCACGTTCTGCACAACACCCGTAACTGCCAAGGTCTGGGGCTCAAGGATGAGCACCGTTATCGTGGTATCGCAACCCGACTGATCACCGATGGTGACCGAGAACACCCCAGCACAGAGGCCCGTGGCCTGGGGCGTATCCGCTCCATTGGACCATAGGAAGGTGTAGGGTTCCACGCCACCAACAGGACCCACAGTGGCTGTACCATCGCAAAGACCAGCACAGCTAACGGGCGAGCTGCTCAGGTTGGGTGTGATGATCTGCGATGGTGCAACGGTGGCCGTTGCGAAGCTCACACAGCCGTCGGCGTTGGTCACTTGTACGGTGTAGTCGCCAACGCAGAGATCGTTCACTACCGTTTCATCACCAGCCACCACGTTCCCAACCGCATCGGTCCACTGCAACACACATGGCGGTGCACTGCAAACCAGATCCACGCTCACAGTTCCATCGCAGTCGTTGGCACAACTCACCTGTCCATTGTTGGGCACCAGAGTTTCGCCGCTGGGATCCGCGATTTGCACCGTGGCCTGCCGGCTGCATCCGTTGCCATCGACCACGGTCACGGTGTAGAGTCCACCGCACAGGCCTGTAATGGTGGCATCGGTTCCGATGGGTGTTCCAGCCAAACTCCATGAAATGGCGAAGGGTGCAGTGCCGCCAAGCAGATCCACTGTAGCGGTACCGTCGCACACGGGGCAGGTGCTGGGTGTGCTATTTGTGGTGAGCGCGAGTTCTGCCGGTTCAACGATCGTGAAGGAATCGCTGATCGAGCAACCGTTCGCATCGGTGACGGTGGCGATCCAAGTGCCAGCACAAAGGCCGGTCAAAGCTGCTCCTGACTGTCCCTGTGGCGGAGCAGGTGACCATGCATAGGTGTACGGTGCTGTTCCGCCCGAAGGCTGTAGGGTGATGCTTCCGTCGCAATCGCCAGCACAGGAAACATCCGTTGCCACACCATTCAAGGCCAATGGATCCGGCTCCAGGATGAGCACGCTAACGGTGGTGAGGCATCCATTGCCATCGGTGATATCGATCGTGTACACACCAGCACACAAACCCGTGGCGAACGGAGTTCCCTGCCCGCCCCCCGCCTCGGGAGACCACGCGAAGGTGAATGATCCGGGCACACCCGAAACGCCAATGGTCGCCGTGCCATCGCACACTCCTGCGCAGCTTACCGGCGATGAACTTATGGCAGTGGCAAGACCTGCGGGATCGACCACTACTGCGGGTTCTATCGCAATACAACCCGAAGCATTGGTGACCACGGCCAGGTAGCTTCCCGCGCAAAGGGCGGTAGCGGTTTCCGTGGTCTGTCCGATAGGAGTTCCTACGGCATCTGTCCATTCCACAGTGCATGGTGGATCGCTACAGGCGAAAGTCACCGACACTTCACCATCGCACTCGCCGGGACAGCTGCTTGTGCCATCCGTGGTGGTGAGCAGTTCGCTATCCGTATCCACGATGGTCACCGTGAGCTGCTGGGCGCATCCGTTACCGTCGGTGACCCGCACGATGTAGATGCCCGCGCACACGTTCTGGATGTTGTCCGAAGTACCGATCACAGTACCCTGCGCATCGGTCCATTGCACGGTGAATGGAATTGTCCCACCAGCGATGATCACATTGGAGGAGCCGTTGCAGAGCAGACATTGGCTCTCCGTAGCCACTGTGGAAATAACGAGAGGAGCAGGCTCGGTAATGGTGAAGGACTGCTCCAGAGTACAGCCGTTGGCATCGGTGATGAGCACAGTGTACACACCAGCGCAAAGGCCGGTGGCCTGGGCAGTACCCTGGCCATTGGGTGGGGCAGGGGACCATGCATAGAGGTAGGGTGCCGTACCGCCTGTAACGTTGAGGGTTATGCTTCCGTCGCAGACACCTGCGCAAGCGATGTTCTGTTGTGTAGCGTTCGCGCTGAGTGGATCAGGAGCCAGGATGAGGATGCTGGCCACGGTGGAACAGCCATCGGCATCGGTAATGGTCACCTCCACCACACCGGCACACAGACCTGTTGCCTGCGGAGTGCCTTGACCCGCGCCCGGTTCGGGACTCCAGACATAGGTGTATGGACTATTTCCACCGGTGGGTCCCACGGTCGCGGTTCCGTTACAAACATTGGAGCAAGTGGCAGGCGTGCTGCTGCTGTTGGGTACGATCTCCGGGAAGGGATCCACGGTGATGGAGATGGTGGTATCGCAGGCATTGGCATCAGTGATCGTGAGGATGTAGGAGGTACCCGCGCAAAGCCCGGAAGCCTGAGGTGTGCCTTGCCCAGCACCTGGTTCCGGCTGCCACAAGTACGTGTACGGACCTGTAGCACCCGATACTGTTGTTATTGCACTGCCGGTGCAAGGGGCGGTACAATCCTCCGCTTCGATCTCTAGATCGATCGTGAATGGATCCGGCTCAGCAATGGTGAAGGCAACGGTGGTATCGCAGCCCAGTGCATCCGTGATCAGCACATTGTATGATCCAGCGCAAAGGCCGCCCACTGTGGATGTCCCCTGGCCAGTGCCTGGCGCTGGTGTCCAAACGAAGGTGTAGGGTGCTACGCCATTGCTGGGTGTAACGGAGGCGGTGCCATCGCATGCATCGGAGCAGAGTGCATCGCTGGTTACAAGACCGGCATCGATGGGTTGCTGGTCGAGTATGGTGAAGGTTACCGTGGTATCGCATCCAGCGAAGTCGGTGATGGTGACCGACCAATCGCCGGGGCACAGTTGCGTTGCATCAGGTGTGCCTTGACCGGCGGGCGGAGTTGGCACCCAGTTGAACGTGTATGGCGCGGTACCTCCTGTGGGTGCAACGGACGCTGAGCCATCGCAAGGTCCATTGCAGGTAACGTTGGTGGAGCTTCCGTTGGGAAGCAGTGGCTGCGGTTCGCCCACAGTGACCAGTATGGTGGTATCACAGGCAACTGCATCGGTAATGAGCACCGTGTAAACCCCGGCACACAAGCCACTTACCACACCAGTGCCTTGGCCGACCGCCGGGGTCGGGGTCCATAGCCAGGAGTAGGGAGCTACGCCGCCCGTGGTGGGCAATACAACAGTGCCGTCGCAAGCACCATTGCAGGTAACGTCGCTCACCAGCGGTTCCGCATCGATGCCGGAAGGTGCGGCAATAAGGAACTGGATCGTGGTATCGCAACCCAAGGCATCCACGACTTGTAAGGTGAACAGGCCCGAGCACAGGCCTGTGGCTTGAGGCGTGCCCTGACCGGCGATCGTGCCGGGGCCCCAGTTGTACACGTAGGGCCCAACTCCGCCCGAGACGGTAGCTGTAGCAGTGCCCGCACATAGCGAATCGCAGCCTGAAGGGGTCAATGCAAGATCCACCACTATCGGCAGATTCTCCAGGATCTCGAACACCAGAGTGGTATCGCATCCGTTCGCATCGGCGATGAGCACTGCGTAGTTGCCCGCGCAAAGTCCACTGACTGCAGCCGTGCCCTGGCCAATAGCTGGTGCCGGTGACCACACGAAGGTGAAGCCCGCAGTACCTCCTGAAACGGTCGCGGTCGCGGTACCGTCACAGTCGCTTGAACAGCTTGGATCCGTAGTGACCAGATCGACCACCAGGGGCAAGGGTTCCAGTATCTGGAATGTGAGCGTTGTATCGCAGGCCCCGGAAGTTATGGTCACATCCCATGTACCAGCGCACAAGCCGCTGGCATTCGCGGTGCCTTGGCCTACCGGCGGGGTAGGGGTCCAGACGTAAGTATAGACACCAGTACCTCCTGTGGTATTAAGCGAAATACTGCCATTGCACTCAGCGGCACAAAGAACATCCACTTGTGTGGCATTGGCTTCAATGGCGGGCGGGGCATCCACGGTGAAGGCAACAGTGGTATCGCAACCCACAGCATCGGTAACGGTCAGCGTGTAGGCCTGCGCGCAAAGTCCTCCAACATTGGCGGTGCCTTGGCCTGTGCCGGGCGCGGGGGACCAGAGGAAGGTATAAGGTGCAACACCTCCCGAAGGAATGACCCCAGCGCTGCCATCGCAAACATCGGTGCAGGTCGCGGGCAGAACCTGCAATGAGAGTTCGATGGGCACCGCATCCTCGATGAG
>JBBEDG010000206.1:0-10045 GCA_040881405.1 Flavobacteriales bacterium
GGAGGGCGAGGTGATCCAGCACAGCATGGTCACCGCCAGCATCGAACGTGCGCAGAAGAAGGTGGAGGAGAACAACTTCGGTATCCGCAAGCGCCTGCTGGAGTACGATGACGTGATGAACAGCCAGCGCACGGTGATCTACAAGCGTCGCCGCAATGCGCTCTTCGGCGAACGCCTGAAGCTGGACATCCTGAACATGTTCAACGAAGTGGCCACCACCACCGTGCAGCAGTACCACGGCGATCCGGACAACGAGGCCTTTGCTGGTTTCGAGATGGACCTGTTCCGCAAGTTCACCATCGCAAGTCCTATTTCAGCGGAGGAATTCCGCAGCAAGAAGGATGGCGTGATCGCCGACACCATCTACGAAACGGCCATGGACGCCTACGAGCGCCACGGTGCCCGACTTGCCGCCCAGGCCATGCCGGTGGTCACCGATGTGTTCCTGAACCAAGGCAAGCAATACGAGAACATCGTGGTGCCCATTACCGATGGCATGAAAACCATGCAGGTGGTGACCAACCTGGAGAAGTGCTACAAGTCCCAAGGCCACGACCTGATCACCAGCATCGAGAAGTACATCACGCTGGCCATCATAGACAACGAGTGGAAGGAGCACTTGCGCGAGATGGACGAACTGCGCCGCAGCGTGCAGAACGCTTCCATCGAACAGAAGGACCCCCTGCTGATCTACAAGCTGGAAAGCTTCAAGCTCTTCAAGGCCATGATCGAGCGGATCAACGGCGAAGTGGTGGGCTTCCTGGCCAAGGCCGGCCTACCCGCAGCACAGCCCGAAGTGCAGCAAGCCCCCGCGCCCCGCGAACCCCAGCAACGCCTGCAGACCGGCCGCGATGAAGTGGGCGCCCCCGCAAAAGCTCCCGCGCGCCAAGCGGCACCCGTAGGCAGTGGCCCTGCACGTGGCCCGATGCCACCGCCGGCCGGGCCACGCCCACCCATGGAACCCGTGCGCGTGGAAAAGAAGGTGGGCCGCAACGACCCCTGCCCCTGCGGTAGCGGCAAGAAGTTCAAGCAGTGCCACGGGAAGGACGCGTGAAAAGATCATTCTGAACGCAGAAGGCCGGCCCTGTTGGAGCCGGCCTTCTGCGTTGCGATCAGTGCCTCAGAAATTCACCGGCACCCGCACATTCACCCGCACCGGCTGGCCCTTGTCCATACCGGGCTCCCACGGTGCGGTAGCACGTATGGCATCGGCAACGCGCTGGTCGGTGGTAGCGTCCTTGCCGCCGAGGACCTTCACGTCGGATAAAGCACCGCTCTTTTCCACCACAAAGCTGGCGGTCACTTTGGCCTTGGTGCGTTGGCCTGCTTGGGCGTTGACGCGCTCTTTGATGTAGCGCACCAGTTCACGTTCGTCGCCTTCGGCATAGCGGGGCATCACTTGGGCACGGCTGTAGATGATGTTGGCCAAGGGTTCGGGGTCGTACATCTTCTCGGCCAGTTCTTCACCAGAAACCGCGAAGCGCTTCCAAAGGCCGGTCTTCTTGCCGTGTTCGTAGGCGCCTTTGCTTTCTACCTCACCGTTGGTGTGGTAAAAGGTGAACTTGCCGTGCTCGATGCTCAACTCCTTGTCGCGGTAGGTTCCTTCGGCCTTCATGCGGCCATCAACGGTGTAGGTGGTGCCCACGAAAAGGTCCTCCTTGGTGCCGTTGGGAACGCGGTAGAACGTTGCGTTCTTCTTGGATGTGGGTTCCAGCACCGCGCTCAGGTACTGGGGCTCCGTATCCTGCCCTTGAAGCCCTTCGGCTTGTACGGACATGGTGAAAAGCAGCAGGAGGACGAGGACGAGAGATGGATTTTGCACAGCTTGGGACTTTGTGGTCCCGCCTGCTACGCGCCGCTGGTCAATTATGTTTCAACGTACTCCAAGAGCCTGTTCAACTCGCCCAGCCATCGCGGTCCAGACTACGGTACTGGATGGCCTCGGCCAGGTGCTCCGTTAGGATGTCGGGACTACCGGCCAGGTCCGCGATGGTGCGCGCCACTTTCAGGATGCGGTCGTAGGCACGGGCACTAAGGCCCAAGCGTTCCATGGCCTTTTCAAGGAGCGCCTTTCCCACTGCATCGATGCGGCAGATCTCACGCAGTTCCTTGCTGCCCATCTGGGCGTTGCTATGGATGCTTTTTCCCGCGTATCGCTCCTGTTGCACCTTGCGCGCCACGATGACCCGCTCGCGCATGTCGGCGCTTTTTTCCGTGGGGCGTTCGGCGCTTAGTTCACTGAAGGGCACAGGCGTTACTTCGATGTGGATGTCGATGCGGTCCAGCAAGGGGCCGCTCACTTTGTTGAGGTACTTCTGCACCACGCCGGGAGCGCAAACGCAGTCCTTGTCCGGGTGGTTGTAGTAGCCGCATGGACAAGGATTCATTGCGGCCACGAGCATGAAGCTGGCCGGGTATTCCACCGTGAACTTGGCCCTGCTGATGGTGACGACCCGGTCCTCCAGAGGCTGGCGCAACACCTCCAGCACCTGCCGTTTGAACTCGGGCAATTCGTCCAGAAAGAGTACGCCATTGTGCGCCAGACTGATCTCGCCCGGCTGCGGAAAACTGCCACCACCCACCAGTGCCACATCGCTGATGGTGTGGTGCGGCGAGCGGTATGGGCGCGCGCTGAGCAGGCTGTCGTTGGTGCGCAGCTTGCCGGCCACGCTGTGGATCTTGGTGGTCTCCAGGGCCTCGTCTATGTTGAGCGGCGGCAGTATGGTGGGCAGGCGCTTGGCCAACATGGTCTTGCCAGCACCCGGGGGACCGATCAGGATGATGTTGTGGCCGCCCGCAGCAGCGATCTCGAAGGCGCGCTTGATGTTCTCCTGCCCCTTCACGTCGGCGATGTCCACGGGGTAGTTGATGCTGCTGTTGGCGAACTCCGCCTCGATGTCGACCACCGTAGGCTGGATGCTGGACCGGCCATGGAGCAGGTCGACCACCTCGGTCAAATGCTCCACACCATAAACGGTAAGTCCGCTAACGATGGCAGCTTCGCGGGCGTTGGCAGCGGGCAGGATGATGCCTTTGAATCCCTTCTGTTTGGCCTCGATGGCTATGGGCAATGCTCCTTTGATGGGGCGAACACCGCCATCCAGGGATAGCTCGCCCATAACGAGGTGGTCCTCCAGCATGGCAGGTGGCGCCTGCTCGGTGGCTGCCAGAAGTCCAACGGCCAAGGGCAGGTCGTAGGCTGTTCCTTCCTTGCGGATGTCGGCCGGTGCCAGATTGATCGTCACGCCTTTCCCCCGCGGGAAATACAAGCCATTGTTGCGCAGCGCGGCATCCATGCGCTGCTGGCTTTCTTTCACCGCACTATCCGGCAGGCCCACGAGAAAGAAGAACGCACCGTTCTCCACGTTCACCTCGGCGGTAACGATGGTAGCGTTGATGCCGAAGACGGCGCTTCCGTAGACCTTTACGAGCATGGTTTCAATGTCGGACCGGCTTCCAGCCGGTCCATTTTAAGAGGAGCGTGCGATCATGCATGGAACTCATCAAGCATTGGAGTCACGTCGTCTGGGCAAGGCCAGATCTCGTTCTATGTGATCGATGAAGGCGTGGATGACCTTGATGTGTACCTCCTGGATGCGGTCGGCGTAGCCGTCGTGGGGCACGCGTACCTCCACCGTGCAGAGGTCGGCGAGCTTGCCACCATCCTTGCCGGTGAGACCGATGACGTGCATGTGCTTGCTGCGCGCCACCTCGGCAGCCCTGAGCACATTGGCGCTATTGCCGCTGGTGCTAATGGCCAGCAGCACATCCCCTTCCCTGCCGTGCGCCTGCACGAAGCGTGCGAAGACCTGCTCGAAGCCGTGATCGTTGGCCACACAGGTAAGGTGGCTGGGATCGCTGATGCTAAGGGCAGCGATGGGCTCGCGGTCATCGCGGTAGCGACCGGTAAGCTCCTCGGCGAAGTGCATGGCATCGCACATGCTGCCTCCATTGCCGCAGCTTATGATCTTGGCCCCTTGTTGCAGGCAATAGCTCATGAATGCCGCGGCCTGGTCCACAGCTGCGATGTTGGCCGGATCGGCGAGGAAGCGCTGCAACACATCGGCGGCTTCGGTGAAGTGGGATCGGGTGCGGTCGGTGCTCATCGTTCCAAAGATGCATCAAAGCGGATCGCCGCCACGGTAGCCCAGCCGTTTCCGCTCTTCCGCAGGCGTCTCCATCATCTGCTTCACGGCTTCGAAGAGTTCGTTCAAGGTGGCATCGTATTGTTCTTGGCGTCCTTCAATGAGTTCCATGCGCAGGAGGAGTTCACGATCGTTCATCATGAGCCTATTCATGCGAACGAAAACCCGCATGATCGCAATGTTGGTGGCAATGGCGCGTGCGCTGTTAAGTACACTGGATAGCATCAGTACACCATGTTCCGTGAATGCGTATGGCGGGGTTCGCCGACCGCCCCACGATCTTGACATCGCAAATTGCGATGTCAAGTTTTCCCATTCCTCCTTGGTCAACTGGAACATGAAGTCCTCCGGGAAACGTTCGAGATTCCGTTTCACCGCTTCGTTCAAACGGTAGGTCTTCACATTATACATGGTGGCCAGGTCGGTATCCAGCATCACCCGTTCGCCCCGGATCAGGTAGATGCGTGAAGCGATGACTGCTTCGGGAACGAGCTTTATTTTTTCCATTTGCAACCCGCCTGACGATTTATCTGTCAACAAACGGACGCAAAAGATGGTAACATCCTGACGAAAAAACAAGCGATCGCGAAAGGAAGTGGACCGGCGTACTGGACTTCAGGGTGCCCGCAGCGCTACCGCGCTGCCTGCAACTTCACCTGCTTCATGGCTTCCAGACCCCGCTTCAGAAAAGCCTCGTATTCCACGGAATTCGGCGTGTAACCCACGGGGTCGGTAAGCAACTCACCATCGGGGGTCAGCAGCACGTACAGGGGTTGGCTGGCACTGATGAAGTTCTCGGACTGGAAGGTGGCCCACTTGTTCCCTACGGTAAGGATGGGCTTCTTGACACCCGCTGCGGTCTCGTAGATGAACTGGTCGCTATCCGGCAGGTCCCGCTTGTCGTCCACGTAGAGCGAGATCAGGATGTACTCCTTGCTCAGTAGGTCGAAAATGGCCTTCTCCGGCCACACGTTCTCTTCCATCTTGCGGCAGTTCACACAGGCCCAACCGGTAAAGTCGAGCATCACGGGTTTGCCTTCCCGCTTGGCGCGAGCGAGTCCTTCGGTCACCTCGTGTTCGCAATCCAGGCCCAGCGGGCAGGTACTGGACTGCTCGTAGAGGCTGTAGAACAGCGGTGGTGGGAACCCGCTGAGGAGTTTCAGGTTGCGCGAATCCAACGTGGTGAGACCGGGAAGTAGGTAGAGTACGAAGGCCACACTGAGCACACCCAGACCGAGCCGCACCTTGGATGGACGCACGTTGGGGCTGTCGTGCGGAAAGCTGATGAAGCCGAAGAGGTACAGCGCCAGCCCGAGGCCGATGATGATCCACAGGCCGATGAACACCTCGCGTGGCAGCAGCCCCCAGTTCATTACCAGATCGGCATTGCTGAAGAACTTGATGGCCAAGGCGAGTTCCGCGAAACCGAGCACCACCTTCACCGTGTTGAGCCAGCTACCACTGCGTGGCAAGCTGTTGAGCCATTGCGGGAACAGCGCGAAGAGCGCGAAGGGCAGTGCCAACGCGAGGCCGAAACCACCCATGCCGGCTGTGAGCTGCCAGGCGCCGCCATCGGCTGTAAGTGCGCCAGCGAGCAGGGAACCCAAGATGGGGCCCGTGCAGCTGAACGACACCAGCGCCAAAGTGAGGGCCATGAAGAAGATGCCGATCATGCCACCGAAGCGACTGGCATTGGCGTCCATCTTGTTTACCCAACTGCTTGGCAGGGTGATCTCGAAATAGCCGAAAAAGGATATGGCGAACACGATGAAGATGACGAAGAAGAAGATGTTCAACCAAGGGTTGGTGCTCACCTCGTTGAAGATCTCGGGATTCACGCTGCCCAGCAGGTGGAAGGGGATACTGAAAATGAGGTAGATACCCAGGATGAACGCCCCATAAATGAGTGCGTTGGACATGCCCTTCTTGCGGTCCTCGCTACCCTTGGTGAAGAAGCTTACCGTTAGCGGGATCATGGGGAATACGCATGGCGTAAGCAGGGCCAACAAACCACCAATGAAGCCCAGGAAGAAGATCGTCCAGAGGGTGGTATCCTTCGGCACGGTACTGCCCGCACCACGTACCACAGGATTCTCCAAGTCAACATTGGGCAGTTTCATATCCGCCACATCGCTCTTCACCGCAAGGCCTTTCAGGCTTTCATCGTTGGGGTCGAAAGGCAGGGTACCCAATTCGAAATTGCCGGTGGCAGGCACCACAACGAAATAGATCGTGGTGGGTGGCAGGCACATCTCTTCATCGCAGGTCATGTATTCGAAGGCGCCGGTAACGGGCACCTCCGGATCGGTCAAGGAGATACGCTGGGTGAACTTGGCCGCTTCCTTGAACTTCTTCACCTGCATGTCGAACACCGGATCGTGGCCTTCCAGCACCTTGTCACCGGTTTCAGATACCTGCCCCAGCAAGGCTAGACCATCGCGCGCATCAACCTTGAAGGAAGTGGGCCAAGGTCCCATTTCCCCATAGTCGTTCTGGGAGTAGACCGCCCATCCCTTCTCGATCTTGGCTTCCACGATAACATCCCACTGACCGTTGCCCACCTCCATGATCCGGATGCTGAGCTTCACGGGCTCGGGCTGCTCGCCCATGCCTGGGAACTGTGCATTGATCGGGAGCAGAAGGAGCAGGAAAGCGAACAGGGCAAGGAACTTCTTCATCGGTCGTTCTGAGGCGTTCTGGAAGATACTGGGATACTGAATGGCACCACCAAGGGCGGCAGGCAGGTGCTACTGTTGCAACACATGTACTCCAACTGGCCTTCCACGGTGAAGGGCCCAGCTCTCATGGCCTTGATGCGTTGTGAGAAGCGCGTAGTATCATCATGATAGCGCACCATCATGGCGAAGTTGGGGTCGTACTGTTCCACCGGATCGGGCTCAACCAAGGAATCCACGAGCGTGTAGCTCTCCGCAGGCATGAAGCGGAAGGATGTGGGCAAGGGTCCTTCGTCGCTGGGTAGCACAGTGGCATACATATACCAATCGTCCTCGCATACGGAAGTAAGCTCCACCCGGTATTCGGCATTGCCCAAGGAAACGACTTGAAAGGACCAGGCTACCGGTTGTGCCATGGTTAGCGTGGAAATGCAAGCAAGGAGGAGGACCAAGGGCAGTTTCATCGCGGACAAATGTACTTGGCCCACGCGGCTGGGCACCCGAGGATCCCAACCAAAACTTGCGTTCCTACATCCCTTGTACAAGAGATCTAAGGAATGTCAATACTGATAACGCGTGCGATGGGAATGACCATGCCGTACTTCAGGACGATGTTGTCCTGGTCATAGGTCCAGATCGTGGTCTCCACGGCCTTCATGCCTTCATCATCGTGGAAGGTGATGCGGCACTTACCGTGTTCGGTATTGCCCAGTTTGGTCGCGTGCAGAAGCTTCGCGTGGATGGCCTTGCGCTGCTCTTCGGGAATGACCACCGGCTGCTTGGGGAAACGCAGACCGGCGATGAGCTCCTTGGCGATGATGGTGGTATCAGGGGCAAGCATGGTCGTACGAATTGAAGTTGGACAGGTAAGATACGCGTGCAACTGCCCCTTCGGTACTTCGTCCAGGAAATTTTCATCCAGCGCCAAGGCCTTCGCTGAGCAAGGAAAGTCGCAGCACCTGCCTTGAACCTGGAGTTGCCTGGACCCCTTCCGCGATGCGAAGGCCACAAGCCCAAACGATGCGCTCTCCGCTCAGCAGCACAAGAGATCCACTCTTCCGGTCCCTTGGAACCTTGGCATCGATGAGCAGATCACTGATCAGCTTGGAACCCTGCATGCCGATCGGTCGCATGAGATTACCAGCTTTCCACGGACGAAGCACCAAGGGGAAGCCCAAGGCATCGGCATCCAGCCAAGCCACCGTTGGCCCCGTCGTCAAGTCGATCTCACCTGTGGAACACAGGTCGATCCTCAGCGGCGCCCCTGGTGGTACAGCATGAGGATGCGGTATGGTCCATTCCTGCTGCTCCCTTCGCTCGTGCGCTATAACCAGTTCCGTCCGGTCCACGAAGACCGTGCATCCACTCGCAGGAAACTGCGCTCCCACCCTGCCCTGCTCCATGGCAAGGAGGATGTCCTCCAGCCGATCGGGGTGCAAATCCGTGCGCTGCAGCAACCGCAGGAGCACGAGCCTCGGCATGGACGAAGAGAGGATGTCATGGATCGGCATACGCAGCGTGCCATCAACACCGGGCGTGCGGTCCTTCAACAGTGCATCCAGCTGCGCTTGTACAACTGCATCCATTTCCCGCAGGAGCTGCACGTTGCGCACCATGACCTGTCCTGAACCCGGCCGCATGGTCTCCAACAGTGGCATCAGGACGTGACGGATGCGGTTGCGCATGTAGCGCAGTTCCGCGTTGCTGGCATCCTCGCGGTGCGGAATACCATGTTCCTTGGCGTAGGCTTCCAGCTGTGCACGGCGCACGTTCAGCAGGGGGCGGATGAACGACCCACTGCGCGGCGGGATCGTTTTCCATCCCTTTGCACCCATGCCACGCATCAGGTGGGTGAAGAAGGTCTCCACGGCATCGTCGGCATGGTGGGCCAGTGCGAGGGTGTTCGGTCCTTGTTGCACAACTTCGCGGAAGGTGGCATAGCGTAATGCACGAGCCGCCATTTGTGTGGACCCGCCGTGGGTCGCTTTGTACGCCTTCACATCCACAGGTACCGTTCTGCATGGAATTCCATGATCCGCGCACCATTTCTGCACGAATGCCGCATCGCCGGTGCTTTCGCTGCCTCGTAGGCCGTGATCGATATGCAGCACATGACATGGATGGTCCATTGCGCGCAACACATGCAGCAGGACCATACTGTCCAGTCCACCACTGACGGCCACCCACAGTGCTTGCCTATCGGCGACCAGGCTTTCCCGCTGGAGCAAGGCACGCACTTGTTCAAGCATGCTGCAGGGCTTGGATCACGGATCGTGCCTTCAACACACACTCGTCCCATTCGCGTTCGGGATCGCACGTGGCCGTGAGCGCACTTCCCGTGGAAAGGCTGGCTTGGCCGGTTTCCGCATTGTAGAGCACAGTGCGGATAACCACATTCAGATCGCCTGTTCCATCGGGAGCGAAGAAGCCAAGCGTGCCGCTGAAGAGGCCACGGCAGCGGTCCTCCACCGCATCGATGAGCTGCATGGCTCTGATCTTTGGCGCGCCGGTCATGCTGGCCATGGGGAATGCAGCGGTCAACGCGTGCAGCGGAGTGACCTCCGGAAGCATGCGCGCGGAAACGGTGCTCACCATCTGGTGTACATGGGCATAGCTATGCACGCCGCATAGCTCTTCCACCTTCACCGTTCCGGATGCCGCAATGCGGGAGAGGTCGTTCCGCATTACATCCAAGGCCATGATGTTCTCGCTGCGCTCCTTGGGATCGCTGGCAAGTTCGTGTGCGATACGTTCATCTTCCACCGGATCCGCAATGCGCGGTCGGGTGCCTTTCATGGGTTGTCCTACCACGCGATCACCGGTGAATGCTAGGAAACGCTCAGGACTGGCACAGAGGGCGAATTGCGCACCGGAACGAAAGAAGGATGCGAATGGAGCATCGCTTTTAGCAAGCAGTCGTCCGAAGGCCGTGTAGGGATCCCAGCCGGGAAGTTGTGCGGTGCGCGTGGTGCAGTAGTTCACTTCGTAGATATCGCCCCGCCGGATGTGATCAAGCAACTTGTTGGCCTTGCGCAAATACTCTTCGCGGGGCGTGTGTTCAACCCAATCGGCCGTCCGTTGATCCTTGCCCTGTTCGGGTGGTCCATGGAGCGCGGCCACCAAGGCACGACCCTCTTCCTCATGCTTCGGCAGGCAGTGGAGAAGGACACTGCCATCGCGCCACTCCACCACAAAACGCGGTTCGAACCAGAAGCTTTGCAAGGT
>JBBEDG010000207.1:0-10043 GCA_040881405.1 Flavobacteriales bacterium
GGTTCATCAGGAAGTAGGTGGCCTTCAGACTGCGTCCGCCGCCACGGCAAACCATCACTACGTCGCGGTCCTTCGGCACTTCTACGAAGCGCTCCTCGAACTCACTAAGCGGGATGTTGATGACATCAGGCACATCGTAGGCGGCCTCCGCCACCTCGTCGCGCTCGCGCACATCCACCAGCAAAGCGCCCTTCGCCACCCACTGTTGCGTGGTGGTGGGGCAGATCTCTTGGGCTTGTTTCGTTTCCATTTTCGTTGTGTTCAGGCTTTGAGGAAAGTGGTGATCTCATCCACCGATGCCACGCGGCCCTTGATCTTCACTTCTTCGTCGATCACGAGCACAGGTGTTGTCAGAACGTTGTACTTCATGATCTCCATGATGTCCTCCACCTTGATCACCTGTGCTTCCACACCGCTCAACTTCACGGCCTCTTCGGCATGGGCGATGGTGGTCTTGCATTTGGCACAGCCGGTGCCGAGTACTTTGATGGTCTTCATGGTCGGGGTGTTTTCAGAATTCATTTCAGCAGTTCGCGGAAGAGTACACGTGCCTCCTTCCAAGCCTCCTTGTTGATGCAGTACTTCACGCGCGGCGGCAGGATCTCCCCTTGAATGAGGCCAGCATCCTTCAATGCCTTTAAGTGCTGGCTGATGGTGCTCTGTGCCATGGGGATCTCCTCTGTGAGGTCGCCGTTGTAGCAGCACGCGCGGTCGCCAAGTATCTGGAGGATACGGATGCGAACGGGATGCCCCAAGGCCTTGGCATAGCGGGCCACGGTCTCCTCCTGCTCGGTATAGTAGATGTCGATGGCGGAGCGCAGCATCAGTTCGGCGTTTTCATCGGTTCGTAAAAAACTCGTTCCGGTGGCAAGATCAATTGTTTCGTCCGGAGTATCGCAAGGGCCTTTTCCATTGCGACCACTTCTTCGGAGCCTTCAGCATCCCGCAAGGCCTCTCCCCATGTTTCCATGAAGCGGGCATCCTGTGCCGCATCGCGTTGGCAGCTTTGGCCGGGAGTGTTCCATGAGAGGTTGATGCACATGGTCTTGCTGTTAGTACATCGCAAAAGAACGATGATCTCCGAAGCTGCAAGGTGACGATCGTCACATGGGTTCTATCAATACTGCCAGCGCTTGGCGATACGTACCAGGTGCAGCATGATCGGTACCTCGATCAGCACACCAACCACTGTGGTCAATGCCGCGCCGCTGTTCAGCCCGAACAAGGCGATCGCCACAGCCACGGAGAGCTCAAAGAAATTACTGGCGCCGATCATACTGGCCGGTGCACAGGTGCGGTAGTTGAGTCCCAGCCAACGTCCGCCTTTCCAGGTGAGGAAGAAGATGAAGTAGGTCTGCAGCGCGAGTGGAATGGCGATCAGCAGGATATGGAAAGGGTTCGCGAGGATCTTCTGTCCTTGGAATGCGAAGAGCAGGATCAGCGTGACGAGCAGCGCCGCAATGGACAGCGGCTTCAGCTTCGGCAGGAAGTGTGTCTTGAACCATTCCTCGCCGCGCGTGCGGATCAGCCAGCGGTTGGTAATGTATCCTGCCACCAGCGGGATCACCACAAAGACGACCACCGAGGTCACCAGCACACCCATGGGGATGACGATGCCCGTGATGCCCAGCAGCAGTTGCACGATGGGGATGAAGAGCACGAGCAGGATCAGATCGTTCACGCTCACCTGCACCAAGGTGTAGTTGGGGTCGCCGCCGCTGAGGTAGCTCCACACGAAGACCATGGCCGTGCAGGGTGCAGCGCCGAGCAGTATGGCCCCGGCGATATATTCCTGCGCCAGTTCGGGAGTGATCCATGCCGCGTAGAGCTTGCTGAAGAAGATCCACGCGAAGAAGGCCATGGTGAAGGGCTTGATCAGCCAGTTCACCACCACGGTGAGGCTGAGTCCCTTGATCTGCGGCCCAATCCGCGCCACCGAGCTGAAGTCCACCTGCACCATCATGGGGTAGATCATCAGCCAGATCAGGATGGCCACCGGGATGTTCACGGTGTTGATCTCCAGGTCGGCGATGACCTGCATGCCGCTTCCGGCCAAATCACCGATGCTAATGCCCACCGCGATGCAGAGAAGTACCCAGGCGGTGAGGTATTTTTCGAAGAAACCGATGGTGGGCGCTTGTTCGCTCATCGGCTTGCCTGTTGCATCACATACCAAAGTTCCGCTGCGATCTGCAAGCAACGTTCATCGTAGCGCGCGGTCTCCTCCGCTGTTCCATCCGCCTCCTTGGGGTCCACGTAGGGTAGGCTCACCCGGTCCAACGCTCCACGCACGATGGGGCAGTTGGTATCGGCCTCCGAGCAGGTCATCACTGCACAGAAGCCCTCCTGAGGATTGGTAGGGTCGTCGTACACCTTGCTCCAACAGGCCTCGGGAGAGCGCTCGTTGGTGAAGGACACCGCATAGGCTGGGTTCGTTCCTTCGGGCTTCGCTACCGTGAATCCCGCGCGCTCCACGGCCGCCACTGCCCGTGGGTTGAAGGCTGTGATCTCCGTTCCGCCGCTGAATGTGCGCACATGGTCATGAGCGTATGCCCATGCTGCCGTTGCCGCCCACAACTGCCCAAGGTGACTGCGCCGACTGTTGTGCGTGCAGATGAAAGTGAGGTCGGCGTTGGCACCCGCTGCCTTGCGTTCCTTCACGAAATCCACGATGAGGTCCAGGTTCTCCCTGCGTTCGGCGGGGATGCTGGCAATTGCCGGTAGCACCCGTTCGTTCACGTAATGCTGGAGAGCGGGATGCAGGTTGCGTTCCATGTACATTGCGTTCGTGTCGGTAGCGAATAAGGAGAGGAGGAGGAACTGGAGCATGGTGTCCGCTTTGGTGGTTCAGCAGCAGGCTACACCGAGTTCACACCCATCCAGGCCACGAGCCGGGTCGGTCGCCGTGTTGGGTGTCAAGTCCTTCAGTGACGTTGTTCCCTTCGCCGGTGCGCAGCAATCCACCGTGCTCTTCCTCGCGAATACCGTGACACTGAAGATTCCCGTACCACTTGCCTTGTAAGATGCAAGTTCCTCGGTGTTCAAGTAGTTCGATAAGATGTCATCTGGAATGATGATCGGCTTGCGCTTCTGCACGGTCATCTCCTCGAAGCCCAGATCGCGGATGATACCGAGGTACTCCTCCTCCTGCAATGCCCCGCTCACACAACCGGCATACATCTCGGCAGCGCCCTGCAACTGGGCAGGCAATTCACCCACCAACACCACATCGCTGATGCTGAAGTGCCCGCCAGGCTTCAGCACGCGCAGTACTTCGGAGAGGGCCTTGCGCTTGTTCGGCACCAGGTTCAGCACGCAGTTGCTCACCACCACATCCACCATGCAAGCGCTCAGTGGCAATGCCTCAATGTCGCCCTGCCGGAACTCCACGTTCTGGTAGTCCAGCTTCTTCGCGTTCTCTTTTGCTTTCGCGATCATCTCCGGTGTGAAGTCCACACCGATCACCCGGCCATCGGGGCCGGTGGCTGCTCGGGCCACAAAGCAGTCGTTGCCGGCGCCACTGCCCAGGTCCAGCACCGTGTGTCCGGGTTTTATCTGCGCGAATTCCGTGGGCAGTCCGCAGCCCAGGCTGAGGTCCGCATCGGGGTTGTAGCCTTCGAGCGTGCTGTAGTCGTCGCTCATGATGGTGGCCACCTCGGTGCTGCAGCCACCGGCGCCGCAGCAGCTGCTGGCATTGGTGCTCTTGTCCTGGAGGGCGATCTCGGCGTACTTGGTACGTACGAGGTCCTTGGTTTCTTGTTCGGTTCTCATGGTTTCAAGAGGTTGGGGCCGATGATCATCGGCCCGTACAATTCAATTGAGATCAGCAGCAATCGCTGCCAATGGGCTTGTAAGTGGTAAAGAGTTTGGTGAATGCCGCCTGCGCCTTCGCCCAGGCTTTCGGTTCGATACAGTAGCACACGCTGGTGCCTTCCACGGTGCCGGTGATAAGTCCCGCCTCCTTCAGTTCGCGCAGGTGCTGGCTGATGGTGGCTTGTGCCAGCCCCAGCTCATCCACCAGGCTTCCGCACACGCAGGCATTTTGTTTCAGCAGGTACTGGAGTATGGCGATGCGCGCAGGGTGGCCCAGCACCTTGGCCCAGGTGGCCAGTTGGTTCTGTTGCGTGGTAAAGAGTTCGGTCTTGGTGACGCCCATGTGCTCCTGTAATGAGATCGCAATATTACGATGAATAGGATATCATCGGCAAATACCGATGAATGGATCCTTGGAAGGGAAAGGGCTATTTGGGAGCCTTGCGGTAGATCCAGATGCCCACCAGGAGGAACAGGGCATTGGGAAGCCAGACCGCGGCCAGCGGGTCCAACCCGGCATTCGTTGCGCCCACGGTGGTGAGTCGCATACCGAAGATGTACAGCAGCACCAAGAGCACACCAAGCGCCAGGTGCAGGCCTGTTCCGCCGCGTACTTTGCGGCTTGCAATGCTGACCCCGATCAAGGTGAACACGTACGTGGCGAAAGGGTAGGCCGTGCGTTGGTGCTTCTCGATCAGGTAGGGTGTAACGCTGCCGTCGCCCTGCGCCCGCTTGCTGGCGATGTAGTCGTTGATCTCTTCCCAACCCATGGCCATGGCGAACTCCCAGCGTTGCCCAAGGTCCGAGGGTTTCAGGTTGATGAGCGTATCCAATTGCTGGCCGCGCGTTATCGTTTCGGTGCCGTTCGATAGTGTGCGCAGCAGGTAGTCGTAAACCTCCCAGCGCCCGGTCGTGCTGTCGTAGCGAGCGCGATCCGCATGCAGTTTGCGGGTCAGTTCGCCCCCTTCCCACTGTTCCATGCCGAAGCGGTACCCCGTTCGTTCCTTGGCGTTGAAGCTCTCGAAGTAGGCAATGTTGCCCGGTCCGATCTCGCGGTGCAGGTGTTTGGCATCAACCCGGAAGGTGCTGCGGATGTGCAACTCCTCGAAGTTCAGGCGCACCTTGTTCGCCGTAGGCAGCACCTTGTGGTTGACCACCAGCGAAAAGGCGGTGAGGATGGTGGCCGCCAGGAAGTAGGGCCATAAGATCCGCGGAAAGCTGACGCCGCTGCTCAGCATGGCGATCACCTCCGTGCGGTGTGCCAAACGACTGGTGAACAATAGCACCGCAAGGAAGATCAACAACCCACTGAAGAGATTGCTGTAGTAGATAACGAAATTGAGGTAGTAGTCCACCACGATCTCCCGCGTACTCGCCTTCATCTTCGCGAAATCCCCAGTCTTCTCACTGATGTCGAATACCACCGCAATAAGCATGATGGTGACCAGGATGAAGAAGAACGTCCCGAGGAATTGGCGAATGATATAACGGTCGAGGGTGCGGAGCACGGTGGGGAGCTGGCTTTTGGCTGCTGGCCTTTAGCTACTTGCTGCTTGCTGTTGGCGGAGTGCCCTGGCCAGTAGCAAGCAGCCAACGGCCAGTAGCCAGCAGCAGTTTCTCAAAGTCGAATTTTCAGTTTTGGTAGCAATGCATTTTTCCATGAAGTGAAAGTCCCATCCACGATCCGCTCACGCGCCTCCTTCATCAACGCCAGATAGAAGCCCAGGTTGTGCAAGCTGGCGATCTGTTGGCCCAGCATTTCCCCGCTTTGGAACAGGTGCCGCACAAAGGCTCGCGAGTAAAAGCTGTCCACCCAAGCGGTTCCGTCGGGATCCAAGGGGCCGTGGTTATCGCTCCACTGTTTGTTCTTGATCTGAAGTACACCTTCCCGGGTGAATAGCATGCCGTTGCGACCGTTCCGGGTGGGCATCACGCAATCGAACATGTCGATGCCGCGGGCTATGTTCTCCAGCAGGTTCCACGGTGTGCCCACGCCCATCAGGTAGCGTGGCTTGTCCTTGGGCAGTATCCCACAGCACAGCTCGGCCATTGCGTACATCTCATCCTCCGGTTCGCCCACGCTAAGCCCGCCGATGGCATTGCCTTCCGCACCCTTGCTGGCGATGTATTCCGCCGAACGCTTCCGCAACTCCGGGAAAGTGCTGCCCTGGACGATGGGGAAGAGTGTTTGGTTGTGCCCGTACTTCGGTTCCGTGCTGTTGAAACGCTCCATGCAGCGGTCCAGCCAGCGGTGGGTCATGTGCATGCTCTTCTCGGCATAGTCCAGCTCGCAAGGCCAGGGCGTACATTCATCGAAAGCCATGATGATGTCCGCTCCGATGGTGCGCTGGATGTCCATCACACCTTCCGGCGTGAAGAGGTGTTTGCTGCCATCGATGTGGCTGCTGAAGCGCACGCCTTCCTCGGTGATCTTGCGGATGTCGCTGAGCGAATGCACCTGGAAACCGCCGCTGTCGGTGAGGATCGGCCGGTCCCACCCATTGAACTTGTGCAGCCCCCCAGCGTGTTCGATCACCTCCATACCGGGCCTGAGGTAGAGGTGGTAGGTGTTGCTTAGCATGATCGGCGCGTCCAGGTCGTTGCGCAACTCGCGCGGATGCACGGCCTTTACCGCCCCCAAGGTTCCCACGGGCATGAAGACCGGCGTAGGGATGGTACCGTGGTCGGTGCGCACTTCACCCGCGCGTGCGTCGGAAGCGGGATCGTTGGCGAGGAGGGTGAATTGCATCTGATATAAAGCTGCCAAAGGTAGCAGTGGCGCGGCCTGTGGCTCTCCACGCCGGGGCTGTTCATAACTGCATCCCATTCCACCCAAAGCCAGCACCGTGGCCCGATAGCTTCGCAGGCAGTGTCAGCGCCCTTCGGCCTGGCTGTTCCGCATGCCACTCTGGCCCCTCGAAACCTACCTCATGGTGGCAGCACTTTTCGTGCTGTTGCTCTTCCATGCCTTCATGTTCGCGCGCCTCGCTTTCCGCAATGCGGCCGTGGAACCCGATCGCGATCTGCCCATCAGCGTGGTGATATGCGCGCGCAATGAGGCCCGCACCTTGGAGAAGCTCATCCCCGTTCTGGTGGACCAGGACCACCGCGAGTTCGAGATCGTGGTGGTGAATGACCGGTCCGAGGACGATACCTGGGAGATGCTTCAGTGGATGAAGCCCGAGCAACCCAAAGTGCGCCCGGTGAACATCCAAGCCGACGAGAAATTCAACTACGGGAAGAAGATCGCGCTGGGGGTTGGGGTCCGCACAGCGAAGTACCCCCACGTGCTTCTTACCGATGCCGACTGTGTACCCGACGGACCCGATTGGATCAGCACCATGGCGGCCGGCTTCCGCAATGGACGCAGCATCGTCATCGGCCACAGTCCATATGCCTACCAGCCCGGATTGGCCAACATCCTGGAGCGCTACGATGGCTGTGTTAAAGCAGCCCAGTACATGAGCTTCGGCATGGCCGGACTACCTTACATGGGTGTCGGACGGAACTTGGGCTACACCAGCGAACTGTTCTTCAACGCCAAGGGTGGCGACCGTCACAACCACCTCATGAGCGGCGACGATGATCTTTTCATCAACTCCGTGGCACGGGCCAACAATACGGCCGTGGTGGCCGATCCGCGTTCGTTCATGACCACGCGCCCCACCCGCGACCTCATGACCTGGATCCGCCGCAAACGCCGCCATTACACCACCGCAGCGCACTACCGCTTCGGGCACCAAGTATTATTGCTCCTGCTTCCCACTGCCCGGGCGCTCTTCTGGGTAGCCTTGGTACTGCTGGCTTTCAAGGGCATGTGGCGCGAGGTGGCCATCGGTGCAGTGATCAAGATCGGCGTTCTCACACCCATCACCATGGTGGGTCTTCACAAATTGCGCGCAGGGGCCATCACGTGGTTCGCTCTGCCACTGGAATGGTTGTTCCTACTTTTGGATCCCCTGCTCTACATGAGTACGATCCTCGTCAAGCCGAAACGATGGAAGTGAACCAGAATCTCAGCGAAAAAGCCCAATACGATTACGTGTTGGTCCGTCGCGCCGTGGATACGGGCGATCAGAAGGCCTATGCCGAACTGATGAGCCGCTACCGCGACTCGATCTACTTCATGTTGTTGAAGATGATCAACAACAAGGACGATGCGGACGATCTTACGATCGAAGCATTCGGCAAGGCCTTCCACCGACTGAAGCAGTACACGCCGAACTATGCCTTCAGCACCTGGCTCTTCAAGATCGCATCCAACAACTGCATCGACTGGATCCGCAAACAGAAGAAGAAGACCTTCTCCATCGACAAGCCCATCGGCACCGAGGATGGCGATGAGATGACCATCGAGTTGCGCAGTGACGGCCCCGATCCATTCGACGAAGCGATCCGCGAGCAGAAGAACGCCATCATGCGCGAAGTGGTTGACAAGCTGAAGCCCCGCTACAAGACCCTTGTGGAACTGCGCTACTACAAGGAGTACAGCTACGAGGAGATCGCTACCGAACTCGATCTGCCACTGGGAACGGTGAAAGCTCAGCTTTTCCGGGCACGTGAGTTCCTGCTGAACCTGATGCAGGGAAGTAAGGACGCCATCTAGCCCTCATGTGTTCATGCGACCATGTTCTCATTTCGCAGCACCCACGTTCTGTGCAAAAGGGGAACGGCCCCGGAGCGCGTTAAGGTTTGTAGGAACCACCGAGGCCCCATGAGCACATGAGCAAATGGCCACATGAGCACATGCTCAACAAGTATTTCCCGGACCTGACCTCTGCTCAGCGCGCTCATTTCGCCAAGCTTGGCGAACTCTATGCTCACTGGAACGAGCGCGTCAACCTCATCTCACGAAAGGATTTCGAGCATCTCTACGAGCGGCACATCCTGCATTCGCTGGGCATCGCCAAAGTGGTGCAGTTCAAGAAAGGCACACGCATCGTGGATGTTGGCACCGGCGGTGGTTTCCCCTTGGTGCCCTTGGCGATCATGTTCCCGCAGTGCAGCTTCCACGGCATCGATGGCATCGGTAAGAAGATCATGGCCGTTAACGGTGTGATCGAGGGCTTGGGCCTTACCAACTGCAGCGCCGAACAAGTGCGAAGCGAGGACCACAAACAGAAGTACGATGTGGTCGTGAGCCGTGCTGTTACCACGCTGCCGGAGTTCGTGCGTATGACGAAGCCACTGTACACCAAGGGCCAGGCGCAACTCTACTACCTCAAAGGCGGAGAGCTTGCCGATGAGCTGCTCCCTTTGAAGAACAAGTACCGTGTGTTCCAGCTGAGCGAATTCTTCGAGGAGGAATTCTTTGCGACGAAGAAGGTGGTGCGGGTGGAGCTGTGACGGAGTGTGATAGCTGAGATGTGAACTTGCGACAGCTCACACTTCACAAATAACACTTCACCCCCGATGTATATCGGGGTCACCCCTCGGTGAGCTGCAACCTGCTCAACCCAGAATACAGCCCGCTCACATCCGCTATCAGCTCCTCGTGCCGGCCGCTTTCCACAATACTGCCTTTATCCAGCACCAATATCCGATCGGCATTCCGGATCGTGCTAAGCCGGTGTGCGATCACCAAGCTCGTTCGGCCTTTCATCAGTTCTTCCAAGGCATCCTGCACAAGGCGTTCGCTTTCGCTGTCCAGTGCGCTGGTGGCTTCGTCAAGGATCAGGATCGCGGGGTCCTTCAGCACAGCGCGGGCAATGGCGATACGCTGCCGCTGTCCTCCGCTTAGTTGCACACCACGTTCACCCACGACCGTGTCGTAGCCTTCCGGGAAGCTGCTGATGAACTCGTGCGCGTTGGCTTTTCGCGCTGCGGCCTCGATCATGTCCTGTGATGCCTTTGGGTCGCCGTATGCGATGTTCTCGCGGATGCTGCCACCGAAGAGGATGACCTCCTGCGGCACGATCGCCATACGGTCGCGCAAGGCGGTTAGCGGATAGGTGCTCGCATCCTTGCCGTCGATCAGCAGGCTGCCGGAAACGGGGTCGTAGAAACGTAGTACCAATGAAGCGATGGTGCTCTTGCCAGCGCCGCTGGGACCCACAAGCGCAATACGTTGGCCGGGTTCCGCAGTGAAGCTCACGCCGTGCAGCACCGGCATGTCCGGCCGCGATGCGTAGTGGAAGTCCACGTCCCGGAATTCGATTCGGCCTTGTAGCTGGAGTTCTTCGGTCTTGGGTGCCAGGCTGATGGTCTCCGCAGCTTCGTCGTGGATGTCC
>JBBEDG010000208.1:0-9756 GCA_040881405.1 Flavobacteriales bacterium
CAGCCAAGTGACATCACTCAGCTTATCCAGCCATTGGATGTACGCTGCATAGATGACCCGGTCGGCCAGGAATCGACCAGTAAGCGAATTCGCAGTGGAGGGGAAGGTTAGCGGAGCATCGGTATGGCGGGCAATGATACCCGTGATCGGGCTGCCAGCTATGGTCCTCTGCGGAAGCACGATCAACTTGCCCGTGACGGTATCGGCCAGGAAGCGCAAGTTCCACCACCGTGCTGTTTCCTGCGCGCCCATCACATCGCAAAGGGCTAGGAATTTGGCAAGGAACTCCGCATCGAAGACCTCCGAGGCCATGGAGCTGCCGGCACGGAACCGTTCAAGGGCTTCCACGGCTTTCCGGTCAGCAATACCTGATGCCAACACTGCGCGTCCCCCTTGGATACGCGAGGCCTGGATCGGAGCGCTCAACCATTCAGCGCGAACCGGTGCATCGATGGGGAAGGAAAGGCTCGAAGTACCTCGCAAAGCATGTTTATGCAGCACATCGTCAAAGCGTAGTACAGGGCCATTGCCACGCCCCCAATGTGCAAGTTGGGTACTGTCCGCTTTCCCTTCCTGCGTGTACAGTCCCATATCACGGTCGTTCAGACGAAGCTCGATGACTTCGTTGGTGAGGACCGGAATGCCCATATCCTCCAAGGCTCGGCGGAACAATGCGCCATGGATCGGTTTGGAGTCGTTCACAGGATTCAGGTCGAAGAAGCGCATGCCTGTTGTTGTATCGGCATGATCGAGGCCCACTACGAGCGGCCATCGGGGAACCAGATCGCGAGCCACCGGCCCTGCTTGGAGCCGCACAGCAGCGATCGCCTTCAGATCACCGACCGTGGCCTGCGCAGGGAGCCATGCATCGTCCTGTATATCCATCCATCCATGGGTCAACGCGTTGTCCTGCATGGCGGTCAGACTATCCTTCTCCGCCTCACCCATTTGGAGGGTCAACTTGGTCACCGCAGGAGGCCTGCCACGAAAGGCGTTCAGAACAGGGTGCGTGATGCGTTTCAGGTTCGGGTCGAGCACCTCATCCACGAAGCCCGTTCGTTCCGATCGTATACCCAGGAAGAACACCAGACCGATAAGAAGCAATGCGATGATCGGCGTGGCACGATGCTCCAAGCGGCGCAGCAGGGTGGTCCAGCGAGGCTCGGCCATGTTTCGCTCAGGGTGTTTCCGGACCGCTGTTCCCTGCTGGAACAAAGTGCAGCAACTCCTGCATGGCCGCACCATTGCGCATTCCGTTCAGGCGAACGTTCCATCCACTGGATCCCTGCGGGAGGTAGGCGATACGCTGGGGATAGTCGTGGTGCGCGTTGGTGAAGACAAGGCTGTCCACATCATGGTCCATGCGGAAGAGCACAGGTTCTCCTGCATTCTGCGCAGGTATGCGTGCACTGTAGATGGTTCCGCTATCCGTGGTCGCGATGTTCAAGTATTCGATCATGACCGTATCGTTGCCCGATCGCACGATGCCCAAGCCTTCAAGACCACCGTCGGCCTGCAACGTCCAACGCTCCTCGAAACGATAGTCGCTACCCGGCTCCTGGTGTACCCAGTGCCCTGGCAAGCCTTCCAATAAGGGGCTGTTCTGTTCAGGTGGTGTGACTGGGGGCGGCGTTGGGTCCGGCGAAGAGCAGGCCTGCAGCAGTGCCAATGATACTGGGATAAATGCGGTCCTAAGCATGGCACTAAGGTACGTGTGGTAGTGTGCCAGCCTTGGGCAAGCATTCACTGTTCATGCAGTGCCGCTATTGCGTCCCGAACCTGATCCGGCACCCGCATTTTTTCGGCCTTGGCGTAGTCGTACATCACCAGTACGCTGGTAGCATCCGCAACCACATCGCCATTGCCATCGGTAAGCAAGTAGGAGAGCGTGAAGCTGGTATTGCCCATGGCCGTGCAGCCGGTGCGAATTGTGATCTGTTCCGGCCAGGTCACGGGTTTGCGAAAATTACACGTGGTGCTCGCCAGGATCACGCCTTTGCGCTGTTCCCGGTGCATGGCCAACAAGCCCACCCGGTCCAGGAAGTGCATGCGTACGTTTTCGCAGTAGCGCAGGTAGACAACATTGTTCAGGTGTCCGAACAAGTCCTGCTCTGCCCATGCCACCGGGATCTTCAGTACCACAGGAAGGTGGTCCATCTCCACGATCAACGCAACTCCTTCTGAAGCTCCTTATGCTGCTGCTTCAGGCGCTCCACTTCGCGTACGATCTTGTCGATCTTCTTCTCCATCTCCAACTTCATCGCAGCACCGCTGGCGCTCTTGAAATTGAACATGCCCATGTTCCCTTCCATCTGGCGCTTCTCGGTCTCGAGTTCCTCGATCTTGCGTTTGATGAAGCGGCCTTCACGTTCTATGCGGTCCAACCCATCGGGAGCGCTCTTCAGCCCTTCCAAGTGGTCCTGGAACTGCATCTTGCGACGCTCTTCGCCTTCCATCTTCAGCTTGCCGTAGTGCAGGTCGAGAGCCTTGCGGTAGCGCTCGCTGAAACTGTCGTACAACTTGGGTGATACGCGCCCGGAATTCATCCAGCGCTGGGAGAAATCGCGCAGTGCTTCCACATCCTTGTTACGCTCGCCCGAGAGCTGGAATGCCTCGATCTCGGCCAGGAGTTCCTCCTTCTGCTTCACGTTCAAGGCCTGCTCTTCATCCTGCTTGGCGAAGGTGTTCTTGCGCGCTTGGAAGAAGGCATCACATGCCTCACGGAATTTGTTCCAGAGTTTGTTCTCATCGCGCGGGCCTGCGCTTCCGGCTTCCTTCCACTGCTGTTGCAGGGCTTTCAACTTATCGGCGGTCTGGCGCCATTCGGTGCTGTCCTTCAGCTTCATGGCCTCGGTCAGCAGAGCGTTCTTGCGGTCGCGTGCCACCTTGAAGCGGTCGCGTATTTCGTCGTAGTGGGCCTTCTTGGCATCGAAGAACGTATTGCAGGCGTTGCGGAACTCCTTCCAAACGCGCTCGTTGTCCTTCTTGGTGGCGAAGCCGATGCTCTTCCATGCGTTCTGGAGTTCCAGCACCTGGTCCGTAAGCACCTTCCAATCCTTCTGTCCTTCGGCGGCCAGTTCCTGTGCCACGACGTTCACTTTCTCCACCAACTGTTGCTTGGCCTGCAGGTTGGCATCGTGCTCGGCACGGCGGGCCTTGTAGTATTCGTGTATCTTGTCGTACACCTGTTGGGTGGCGGCCTTGAAGCGGTCGCGGATGCTTTCCCATTCGTCGTGTACAACGGCGCCCACCTGATGCCATTTCTCCTGATACTCCTTCACGAGCACCTCCAACTCGCGCACGTTCTCCTGCTGCCCAAGGCTCTCCATATCGCTGATCAGCGCCTGCTTCAAAGCGGTGTTCTTGCGCAGGTCGTGGTCGCGGAGCTCCTTGTAGATGTTGATGTGGTAGAAGAACTCATCGCGTAGGTGCGAGTAGTCGTTCTGCAGTTCCCGGTAGGCTTGCTGGGGAACACTGCCAATGGTCTTCCACTTCTCCTGCAGGTCGCCGAAGCGTTTGAAGGCTGTGCCGATGTTCTCCTCATCGGAGATCACCGCGCGCATTTCGTCCAGCACCGCCTTCTTGGCGGCCAGGTTGTCGGCCTCTTCCTTGGCCTTCTTCCGGCGGATATCATTGATGCGCTGGTTGAAGGAGTCGAGCAATTGCTTGAAGCGCTTGTCCTCCTCATCGTTCAGCGGTGCCGATTCGATGGAGATGCTGGGAGCATCCTCCGCTGTTGATGCCGAGGGTTCTCCCTCGGTTCCTTCAACGGTTTGAGCGTCCTGTTGGGATTGCTGGTTGGCTGCTGCCACCAGGGCTTCAAAAGCCTCCTTTACTCCTTCCACGCCTTCCGAGGCTTGCTCGACGTCGTCGTGGGCGATCAGTTCTTCGAGCCTGTTGATCAGCTCTGCTTTGCTTACCATAGCGCACTGTGCATGGGCCTTGCGAATAGGCCAACCGTCCAAAGATAGGGGGATGGTCCGAACCTACGCCGGATCAGACCGCAAGACCCAACATGGACACATCGTCCACCTGCTCCTCATCACCCTGCCATGCGGTGAACGCGGACTCCAGCAAGGTGGCTTGTTCCCGTATGGGTAGATGCTGGTTGTCCTGCAGCATCTGTTGCAAGCGTGCGCTCATGAAACGCTGCCGCTCGGGTCCGCCGAACTGGTCCACGTAGCCATCGCTGAAGAGATAGATGCGATCTCCTGGGTCGTATGCCAGGCGATGCACGGTATAGCGCCGTTCGGTATCCTGGTGTGCGCCACCAATGGACTTGCGGTCGCCATTGATCACGCTGACACGACCATGGTGCAACCAGTAGAGTGGGCGTCGTGCTCCAGCGAATAGGATCTCCTGCGTACTCTTATCGATGCGACACAATCCCAGGTCCATTCCATCGCCTGCTCCGCGTTTCTGCCCGTGCTGGTGCAGCGTGGTCATCAGCCTTGCGTTCAGCATGGACAGCAGTTCGGCGGGATCCAGATGGGTGTTGCGGGGCACCACTTCGTTCAGGAGCGAACAGCCTATTGCGGCCATCATGGCACCCGGCAACCCGTGGCCTGTGCAGTCCGCGGCGGCCAGGTAGCAGGTGTGCTCATCCACTTTGTGGTACCAGTGGAAGTCCCCGCTCACCACATCCTTCGGACGGTCGATCACGAATGAACCTGCAAAGAGTTCGTCGTATACCTCGGGGCGTGGTACCAGGGCACGTTGGATCTTCGCGGCATAAGCGATGCTGTCGGAAACGTGTTCGTGTTTCTTCTGCAACGCATCGTGCAGGTCCTCATCGCGCTTCAGCCAACGGCCCACGCTACCGAACAGTACGAAAGCTGCGATGCCATAGAGCAACGCGGCAAGGCCTATAAGTTGCCACAGGTGCGAGGTTGCCGAGGCCACTGCTTCTTCCGCCGAAAGACTTCCAATGACCAGTCCCACTGCGGTTCCGCCACCATTGCGCACCACATCGAAGGCCAGGAGTTCGTTGCTGGCGGATCCATCGATGCTGTATTGCTCCCTGCCGAGTGCGGCCTGTATGGACCGTGCATCTCCGGTGAATGGAGTGCGTAGCATGGGCTCCTTTTCCGCAGTGGCCACTACCTGTGTGGGCAACATCGCGCTATCCAGCGCAACAAGGTGAAGCGGACGATCCAAGGCCAGGCGTTCCGTGGTACGCCGCAGTTGGTCGTGCATCACGTAGTACCACGCATCCTGGGTATGCTTGATCAGGAGTCCCGGTTCGGGATACTTCCTCAAGAGCATTTCCACATGGTCGCCATTGATCTGCCCCGCCACCATGGCGCTCGCATCCCCCAAACGAGTGATCGCGGCGTTGCGGATGGCTTGCACGGTTTCGCGGTGGCTCTTCCCGATGGACAGCACACCCACCACCAACAAAGTGGCGTAAACGGCCAATAGGACCTTACGGGATGTGCGTTGAAGGGAAAGGGCCAAAACGGAAACACGCCGGGCACTGGGCTCCGGCGTGCGTTCCTACGTGAGGAAAGGGTGATTGGTTGCCCTGTTCGACGTTCCACTACCCCATGAACGGATACCTATGGTCCGTGGGCGGCACGAAGGTCTCCTTGATGGTCCGTGCATTCACCCAGCGGATCAGGTTGAGGTAGCTACCGGCCTTGTCGTTGGTGCCGCTGCCGCGCGCACCACCGAAAGGTTGTTGGCCCACCACCGCACCGGTGGGCTTATCGTTGATGTAGAAATTACCGGCCGCATTGCGCAAGGCATCGGTGGCCTCCACGATCGCACCACGGTCCTGGCTGAACACCGCACCGGTAAGCGCATAGGGGCTGGTGCTGTCAACCAGCTTCAGTGTCTTGGCCCACTCGTTCTCCGGGTACACATGGATGGTGAGCACCGGCCCGAAGATCTCTTCGCACATGGTGGTGCTCTTCGGGTCCTTGGTCACGGCAATGGTGGGCTCTATGAAATAGCCCACGCTCTTGTCATACTTACCACCGGCAATAATGGTAACATTCTTTTTATCCTTCTTCAGCGCATCTATGTAGCCTGCGATCTTATCGAAGGACTTCTCGTCGATAACGGCATTGATGAAGTTGCGCAGGTCGCGCGGTTCGCCCATGCGGAAGCTGTTCACATCGGCAAGCAGTTCCTTCTTCACCGCAGGCCACAGGTTGCTGGGTATGTACGCGCGACTGGCGGCGCTGCACTTCTGCCCTTGGAACTCGAAGGCGCCACGGCTGAGCGCGGTGGCCACTTGCAGCGGATCGGCACTGGGGTGCGCGATCACGAAGTCCTTGCCACCGGTCTCGCCCACAATGCGCGGGTAGCTGCGGTAGTTGCTGATGTTGTCGCCGATCTGCTTCCACAAGGTTTGGAACACACCGGTGCTCCCGGTGAAATGCAGGCCGGCGAACTCAGGGTGGCTGAAGATCACTTCGCCTGCGTCCTTGCCGCTCACATGGATCAGGTTGATCACACCGCCGGGCAGACCCGCCAAGCGGAAGATGTCCATGATGACCTGGGCACTATAGAGCTGGCTTTCTGCCGCTTTCCACACCACAACATTGCCCATCAGCGCTGCCGAGCTGGGCAGGTTACCGGCAATGGCGGTGAAGTTGAAGGGTGTCAAGGCGAATACGAAGCCTTCCAGCGGACGGTACTCCACGCGGTTCCAGATCCCTGGCGCGCTCACGGGCTGGTCGCGGTAGATCTGTTGCATGAAGTGCACGTTGAAGCGCAGGAAGTCGGCGAATTCGCAAGCCGCGTCGATCTCCGCCTGGAAGGCGTTCTTGCTTTGGGCAAGCATGGTGGCTGCATTGATGGTGCCGCGGTAGGGGCCACTGATCAGATCGGCGGCCTTCAGGAAGATCGCGGCGCGATCTTCCCAGCGCATGTTCTCCCAGTTCTTTTTCGCTTTCAACGCGGCATTGATAGCCAGCTTCACGTGGCTTTTGTCACCGTGGTGACTGTAGCCCAGTATGTGTTTGTGCTGGTGGGGCGGACGCGCAGCACGGCGGTCCTTGGTCTCCACCGGCTTTCCACCGATCCACATGGGAAGCTCGCGCTTCTGCTTCATCATGCGGTCGTATTCCGCCAGCAGTTGTTCGCGCTCCTTTGTACCCGGGGCGTAGGAATGGATGGGGTCGTTGATAGGTGCTGGGCTGTGGAAGATGGCGTCGGTCATGGCGATGGGATCTTGAAAGGCGCGCAAAGGTACCGATGACCGATGAGCTCCGATCGTGAGGAAGCTTACCGGGATGCTGTCATCGCTTGGCCGATCCCGGCTCGATGATGTGGAAGCTGTCCTTCAATAAAGTGGAATTGGGTATGGAGACCACTCCATCGTTCTCAGTGCGTACGAAAACGAAGAAGTATGTAATGTCCATAAGCTCGCCTTCTACCCAATGGTCCTGGTCATAAACACGGAGGCGGTCGCCGATCTTCACCGGGTGTTGGAAGAACAGTACCAGACATGCGGTCACGTTGGAGAGGATCGACATTTCCGCGAAGAGTGCTATTCCAAGAACGGTGAATACCGATGTAGCGAACACCAGTATCTCGCTCTGGTCGAGCCCCCAGATCGCACTTACTACAATGGCCAGTACGAGGACGAGAAGCACGTTCAACAAGCGACGTATCTCTTGCTCCTCCCGGGTCTTGAATGCAGCTCGCACAAGGTTGGCCCGTATGAACGAGCGGGTCAGATGCCGTATCAGGAAGAAGGCGATCAATGCGATCGCCGTTTCGGCGATACGGATCTGGTAGGGCTCGAGGTTCATTCGGGCTGGCGATGGTGTACTGGGTGTGGATGTGGTGGTGTCGCGGTTCGGGATGTATTGCGCTTCAGAACCGGACCAACACGCCCTGTTGTTGCAGGTCCAGCGGGATCAGGGGTTTTAACGGATTGGTCCGAAGGTCGATCAGCTTGAGCGACCGCATACCGATAACCTCCTGTGGAAAGTCCCGCAGAGCATTGTTGGTGAGATACAATTCCTCCAAGCGGCGCAGTTCCACGATGCAGCCGGGCAATCGCTCAATGCCATCGCCTTCAAGATGAAGGATGCGTAGCCTGGGGAGCTTCGACAACAGTTGTAGATCACCTTCCAGATCGAGTGTTGGGTCATCGTTCAGATAGAGCTCCTCCAACGCTTCAAGCTGGGTGAATTCGATAGGAAGCGTGACGATCGGATTGCCGCTCAGATCCAACAGGCGCAGCCTTTTCAGCTGGCCGATCTCCGGAGGCAGCTTGCTGATACCATCCTGACGCAGCCGGAGTTCCTCGAGGTTCGGGAAGAGCAGTACTTCCGTTGGAAAGCGCTCCAAAGCTTGCCCGCTCAGGTCCAAACGCTTCACCAAGGTTGGCTGTTGAAGGGCTTCGGATAAGGACCGGAAGATGTACGATGCCGTATCCTGCTGTGCCGTGCCATGCAGTCCAGCAACCATTGATAGGGAGAGAAGAAGGTTGCGCATGGTTACTTTTTTCCTGGTTGGCGATCGAACACGGGATGCAATGGGGAGGCTAAGTCAAGCGTGGCTCCCGAGCAGTTTCTGCAGATCTCCGATGCGAGCCGCCTCGGACTTGTTCACGGATCCTGAAGCCTTGGCGATCTCCACAGCGGTCCGCATGATCAAGCTTTTCGTCCAGCCATCGAAGCGTTCAGGTTCCTTCAGCTGCTCTTCGGCGAAGCGCGCGTAGGCAGCCTTGGGCGACATCCGTTGGTCGAGCGCGTGGTCGAAGGTCACGTCGATATAACGGGCCGATTCGATGCCGAGGTTGTCATAGTTGCGGTCTTCGACCAGCCAATGCTCCTCCACCATGCGTTTCATGGCGTCTATCTCCGCCTTGACTATGCTTCGGTCGCATCCAGCGATGCTGTAGAACAAGTATCCCAAGCTCCGATAGCGGTCCTCATAGGTTCCTTCGTGGGCTTCGTTCATGGTCTTCATGGATGGGTTGATGATATTCATTTCCAACTAATTCGTACGTCCGTGATTAGCGGGCAACACCTGCTTCACCTTGGATCAGGAATGGTGTCTTGCCATCGGTGATGATCACTTTCGCATTCGGTGAGGAAGCAAGGCTCTTGAAGGCTTCGATGCTCTGGTAGCGGATGATGTTCTCGTTGAGTCCCTCTGTCAGCACCAACTGCGCATCGCGGATGCCCTCGGCCTCGATAACGCGTCGCTGTGCCTCGCTGCGTTCGCGCAATAGCTCGAACTCCATTTGCTGTGCGCGCTGTTCGGATTCCAGTTTGTCCTCGATCGCCTTGGCCAGGCCAGGGGGCAGTTTGATGCTTTTCATCAGCACGCTCTCGATAATGAATCCACGCTCGTTCAAGAGGGTGTTCATGAAGTTCGCGATCTCCTGCTCTATGTTTCCGCGCTGTGCGCTGTGCATGTCCTTGGCGAAGTAGCGAGCACAGATGTCGGCCGCTGCGCTACGGAATACGCTCACGATCACCGCCTGTTCATAGTCGGGGCCGATGGTGGCGATTATCTGCGGCACCTTCTCGGGCTCTACACGGTAGAGAATACTGATGTCGCATTGCACATTGAGCCCTTCCTTGCTCGGCAGTGCCAGTTCCACTTCTCGGTTCACCGTGCGTATCGGCACCTTCACAACGCGTGTGGTGAACGGATTCACACCCACCAATCCGGCTGTGATGATGCGGTCGTCGAGCTTGCCGAAGCGCTGCTTCACTCCAACGGTGCCTTATCGCACGGTGGTGCAGGAAGTGATGCTGACCAACAAGAGCAGTGCCCAATGCATAA
>JBBEDG010000209.1:0-9661 GCA_040881405.1 Flavobacteriales bacterium
CACCGAGTGGTTCAGCGGTACCTGCGGAAGCCTGACCAACATCGTTTGCAACAACGGCTTGGCTACGGGCCTTATCGCAGGGCAGGACTATTACATCCGCAATTACACTACCAGCACGACCGCAATGATCGCGGAACGCACTGTCGTGGATGTGTACATGCCCGCAAGCAACGATGAATGCACGAATGCCCTTTCCCTACCGGTCACCGGTTTGAATGAAGCCACCCAACCGCGCGAGATGAGCACCTTACTCGCTACCAGCAGCGTAGTTCCTTGTGGTACGAATGTGGCCGATGTGTGGTTCACGTTCGAAGCGCCGACCACCGGCGTTTCCGTCCAGAGTGACCTATTGCAGCGTTACACGCTTTACTCAGGAACCTGCGGGTCACTCACCTGCCTCACCACGGAAGTGAGCGCAGTTGACCACTCCTTTGAGAACCTCACTGTGGGCACTTCGTACTTCCTGAAGGTGGGGGCCATCAGCCCCGCTTCCCTCCGCAACGATGTGATCCGTCTGTTCGCTGCGGCCGAGAACGATGACTGTGCGGATGCTGTGAACCTCCCCGTGCAGCCGAGCGAAATTCCTTCGGAATGGTTCTTAGCATCCACATTCCACGCCACACAATCGCTACCAGGTTGCTCCAATGCTGGTGACTCTGACGATGATATCTGGTTCAGCTTCACGGCCACGGACAGTGTGCAGATGTTGCATGCCTTGTCCTTCGTGGTCGAGGACCAACTGCGTTTCGAGTTGATGGCCGGTGCCTGCGGTTCATTGACCACTATACTGTGTTCGGATCTTCTCCAGGATCGCCGACGGTTAAGCGGTCTTACCACGGGCACCACCTACTACGTGAGACTGTACTTCACTGGAGGTGATCGCGATGGATTGCAAGTGGCGATCACGCGCGGCGTAAGGAATGATGATTGTGTTGGTGCTGTGCCACTACCCTTCAGCAATTTGCAGGATTGGAATACACTAGCAGCATCGAACACCATGTATGCGACCAACGGAATAGCGGGCTGTGCAGCGCAACGTGATGTCTGGTACACCTTCACCGCAGCCCACACCAGTGCGGCTTTCCTACTTGCTCCTGGGAACAGTTACACGCTCGAACTCTTCAGTGGGAATTGCGGCGCGCTCACCAGCATAGTATGTCATACCAGTACGGACCGTTCTTGGTTCAATGGACTTGTGCCGGGCGCACAATACTATTTCCGGGTTCAGTATGTCAACACGTTCTTGCTTGTGCCGATGCTCTTTGATGCGCCCGTGAACGATGATATCGATGGGGCCATTGCACTTCCTTCCACGGCCACCACCTTTGCCACGGAAGCACGCCAAGCGTGGACCTATGGGGCCACAAGCAGCTATCAGGAAATGTGTGGGCCTTCAATGAACCCCGATGACGATGTGTGGTTCCGATTCGTCGCAACACAGGCGACACACACCATTTATGCGGTGAACACCAATCTACAGATCAAAGAGGCTCCTTTGACTCCCGGTGATATGCGCATCGAGGCTTACATGGGCTACTCATCGGATAGTCTTGGGTTGGATTCCACGGTGCTGGGCTGTGCGGCAACAACGCTTCCTCTGGCGGGCCTCTTGGTTGGCGATACGGTTTACTTCCGCGTCTACACCACGGCGCAAGGGCTCAACAAGGTTAGCGCGTTCCTGGTCAATGTGCGCAGCGGCAACAACGATGAAGCGAGCGGTGCCCAGGTGATCAATTACAGCACCAACTACACGCTCAACTTCAATACGGCTGGTGCCACAGAAAGCCTGCCCGGTGCGGATTGTACGGTGGACGATTTCGCAGATGACGACATCTGGTTCACCTTCATTGCCAGCGGACAGCGCGCGCGCATCGTAGCTGGTATGGAGACGGCTGACCTTGCGTTGGAACTCTTCAGCGGAACGCCCGGAAGCTTGATCTCCATCGCCTGCTCGGAGAACATACTAGAGCTTCCTACCAACCTCACGACCGGTCAGGCCTATTACGCACGTCTTTATAGCACCAAGAATACATCCCCGGTCAGTGGCCATTTGGGGCTTTTCATTTCACCCTCCATCACCGCGAACAGTTGTGTGGACGAAGCCTGTTTGGGACCGGTGTTGTTGGCCAATCCGAGTATCGAACAAGGGGCCACGTGCTCGCCCAACTTCACGTTAGGCGATGCAGGCCTTAATACCTTTATGGCACCCGACTGGTTACGCCAACACCGAGCCACCTGCGATAGCTACAGTAGCTGCGCCGACTTCAATTCACAAGAGAACGTGCCTGCTGTTGATGGTATAGGCATCCTTACCGAACGGCGGATCCTCTCGCGCAACGGGGAAGGCATGGCCGGCATCTATACCAAAGGCAGTAATGCACAAGCGGATTACCACGAGTACATCCAAGCGCCGCTCACAACTCCACTGATCCCCGGCGAACCCTATCTCGTATCCTACTACGTTTCCAACCTCGCCTACAATGGCCGCGTTGCAATGAACGGCTTTGGTGCCTTGTTCACGACGGGCGAACTGGTGCAAACGGACTATCGCACCATCACCTTGCCGCCCCAACTGATCGACATGCGCGTGATCGCCAGCGAAGAATGGGTGAACATCTGCGGCATCGTAGTACCGGACGAACCATGGGATCACATCACCATCGGCACATTCCTCACTTACGACCAGTATGCATATCTCGGAGATGGATATAGCAACGTGCTGAGTACCGGGTACTATTTCATCGACGATGTAGTGGTGGCACAAGTCTCCGATCCTAGTTGCATCACCACTGCCGTGGAAGAGCTACCGAATGAACGGGACTCGCAAAGCACCGACAGCGACAACCTGCGCATCTACCCCAATCCAGCGAACGACCGGGTGAACATCGTTGCCGATGCCGACCTCTTCGGCGAGCGCGGCGTGATCGAAGTGTTCGATGCCACTGGCAAACGTGTGCATGTTGAACAGGTCTCGTCGTTCATGGCCTTGCGATCACTGGAGCTTTCCGGTGAATGGAAGGAAGGACTCTACCTGGTGATGGTGCGCGTGGAAGGGCAGGCGCCGAGGAGTGCGCGGGTGGTGGTGAAGCGTTGATCGGAGCAACCGCAGGATCACTTCCCCGCCGTAGGATCGGTCCGCCTTTCCGCCCGCGACCTTTCGTGTTCACTTGGTACCAGAATCCACGGTATCATGAGAAACACACTCCTCTTCGCAGCATCGCTGATCTCCATTCTGTTCGCCAATAGCAGCGTTGAGGCGCAGAACGCCTCCAACTACACCTGTGCGTTGGCCATTCCCTTGCCTGTAGCGAGCGGGAATGTGCAGGTCACCTTTATGCCGTTGGTGGGCGCGGCGTTACCAGGGGCGGCTCCTGTGCCAGTAACGTCGTGCAGTGGTTCGGGTACGCGCGGTTCAGCGTGGTACACATTCGTTGCCACGAACACCTCGCATTGGATCCGTACTGAGGGCGACGCCATGGACGAGAGCAGTTTCGATGTATTCAGCGGAACGTGTGGATCTCTTACAAGCATATTGTGCGTGCCGGGCAACAGCCCCATCCCGGAGGTTACGGGCCTCACACCTGGCCAGACCTATTACCTGCGTGTCGTCATCGGTAACCCCTTCTTCTGCAGCGTGGAGACCTGTTTCTTGAACTTGGCCGTGGTATACGATCCGCTGAATGATGAATGCACTGGTGCGTTGGAGTTGCCGGTCACCGTTAGCACCAGCTTACTTGCTCCGGCAGTGGAGATCTCCACATTGGGTGCTACGCAATCGCAACCGGGCTGCACGGTCGCAGGGGCCTCGAACGACGATGTGTGGTACCGCTTCACCGCAACTGCGGCCACGCATTTTGTTCCTACACAACGGTTAAGCGGTGATGCCCTTATCGTGCAAGGATTCAGCGGTACGTGTGGCAACCTTTCGAATGTATTCTGCAACACCGACCTGGCCACCAACCTCAACATAGGCCAGCAATATTATCTCCGCGCGTACAGCACCAGTACCGACGTTGCGATCAGCAATCGTTCGTTGATAGGGGTTTTCGAAGCTGCTGCGAACGATGAATGCGCGGGTGCCATTCCCATTACCGTAACAGAGTCCGGAGATGCACCTGTTGCTGTATCGATCTCCACGATCAATGCAACGGCCAGCACGGCACCATGCGTACCTGCCAACCGCGATGTGTGGCTCAGCTTCGTGTCACCGAGCACGGTGGTGCATGTGGTGGGTGATCGGCCTGGACAGAGCATAGGGCTGTTCAGTGGATCATGCGGCTCACTGAGTTGTGTGCTCAGTTCTACGTTCGACAATTCCTATGATGGCCTAACAGCAGGTGCTACTTACTTTCTGAAGATCGGTTCCAACTTCTCGTTCGCCAACCTGAAATATTGGGTATTCGCGCAGCCGGAGAATGACGAGTGTGCGAATGCTGTCGAGGTCCCGATCACATCGGGCGATGCCGCAAGCACATTCGCCAATGGCCATACGTTCGGTGCTACCACGTCCCTTCCTCAGACGTGCAATGTCCAGCCGAAGGACATTTGGTTCCGTTTCACGGCAACGAGAACGAACCACACCATCGTTTGTATGAGTTCCGCACTACCAGTATCGACCAAAGTGGAAGTGCTTAGCGGAACATGCGGAGACCTTACCAGCATAGAATGCGATTTTGGTACGCCGAACATTCCGCTCACAGGTCTTGTGGTAGGTACCACCTACTACGTGCGCACCTATGGTAACACCAGCCTTACGGGCATCCGACTTGCAGTGTTGGACCCCGTGCCCAATGACGATTGTGAAGGCGCGATCCCATTATCCTACAATACGCTCGACGACTTCGATCAAAGCAACATGAAAGGAAACTTCTTAGCTACGGATGGTGCCGGTACCTGCGGCACACTGAAGGATGTCTGGTACACCTTCACGGCTGCAAGTACCAGTGCTGGCTTCGTTGCTGCTGGTTCAAATACGGTGGGCGGTTCGGTTGAATTGCTGACCGGCACATGCGGATCACTCACGCAGGTGGCGTGCTATTCCGGGTTGGGCAGCATCATCACGAAACTCACCGGTCTCAATGTGGGCACCGAATACCACCTGCGCGTTTCCACATCAAATGTCGGTGGCACCATGTTCCAACCGATGTTGTTCGATCGGCCAGTGAACGATGAAATGGCTGGTGCTTTAGATGTTCCGGTCGGTGGAACACAATTCGCACAACCCGTGTTCGGTGTTTGGAACTACGGCGCCACGCAGAGCTATGCGGACATGTGCGGAACAAATTATACCTCAGATGAAGATACTTGGTTCCATTTCACCGCAACGGCTACAACACACACGGTCTCCGCATCACAGCAGAACCTGTGGTACTTCGCAACACCCGTCGCTCTCGGGATGCGTATAGAGGTGTATGATACCCTGAGCACCGACTTCGCCACCTTGGATGCAGGCATGTTCAGTTGTGGCTATAGCCCGCGGAACTTGACCGGGCTTACTGTCGGAAAGGAATACTGGTACCGCGTCTACACCGTGCAAGCCGGTGCGGCCAACACCTGTGCGTTCGTCACGGCGGTATCGGGTGAGAACAACGATGAAGCCGTGGGTGCAATGGAGCTGTATTACGGAGACAGCTACTCCGCCGTATTCAACACCGATGGTGCCACTCAGAGCCAGCCCGGTGCTGCATGCTCCGTTGCCGACTTCGCGGATGATGACATCTGGTTCAAGTTCGTGGCGACGAATGCGAATGCGCGCGTCGTAGTTGCAGAACACAATGAGGATGTGACCTTGGAACTCTTCAGTGGCACACCCGGAAATTTGGTCAGCATAGCATGCAGTGACAACATACTCGTGGTGCCAACACTCACCGCTGGCCAGACCTACTTCGCACGGTTGTACAGCTGGAAGAACGCCACCGACACGATGGGCAAGATCGGTCTGTTCATCACTCCCGATCTCACGGAAAACACCTGTGTCGACGAAACCTGTTTGGGCCCCGTCCTTTTATCGAACCCTTCCATTGAACAAGGAGCCTATTGCTTGCCGCACATTTCGGAGATCAGCAACTTGGATGGCCTGGGTTCGGTGATGGCTCCCGGATGGCCCCGCTACTTCGGTGGTTCCTCGGATAGCTTCAGCAGTTGCGCGAATGTGAGCAGTGGCCTCGAAGTGCCCGCTGCTGGTGGAATTCCAAGCAGTGGTAAAGTGCTTTCGCGCAGCGGCAAGGGCATGGCCGGCATCATCACGAAGGAATTCGGCAGCGATTACATCGAGTATATCTCAGCGCCACTAAGCGAACCCCTCGTACCCGGTGAAGCGTACTTGGTGTCGTTCCACATCCGCTCCGGTTCCGTCCTATGTACGAACGGTTTCGGGGCTGCGCTCACCAAGGGCCCCTATGTGCAATGGAACCAGAGCGTACTTACCGCCCAACCACAACTGTTCTCCGAGGCCATTGTCCCCAGCGGCGAATGGACCAACATATGTGGCATCATCGTACCCACCGAACCGCTGGACCATATCACTATCGGCTCCTTCAGCGGAGAGGGTCAAATAGTTTCCACAGGCCTCTTCGCTGGGCGTGCATACTACTTCATTGATGATGTGGTGGTGGCGCTGGTCGCAGACCCTTCTTGTATCACCAGCATCGGCGATGTGCCTCCGTTGGATGAAAGCGCTGGTGCAGGCGATGCGTTGCGTGTGTACCCGAACCCCGCGAACGAGTTGCTGAACATCGTGGCCGATCCATCGCTATTCGGCAAGCGTGCGGTGATCGAAGTGTTCGATGTCACCGGCAGCCGCGTGCATGCGGAACAGGTGAACTATTTCAGCGCACTGCAACCGCTCAACCTGTCGCAAGAATGGAAGGAAGGCTTGTACTTGGTGATGGTGCGGGTGGAAGGTCAGACACCGAAAGCGGCGCGGGTGGTGGTGAAGCACTGATCATGAAATACGGAGAACGAGTGCCAACGGGGAGACGTGATCGGACCTGCTACGCCCCTTGCTCGAAATGAGCATCGTAGGTTCGTGAGGAGCCTCAAATGACCACGCTGTAGATCGGAACAAACCCATCAAACAACCCGCCCATGTTTCTGCCCAAATGGATCATCGTCCTTTTTTCCGTTCTGCTGCTGGTCCTGATCACGCTGTGTACGCTGATGCTGAGCGGCCGCAATCCACTGCCGTTCCCCGACAGCGGTTCGCGCATCTTCACCGCCGCCACACCAGAGGCCAAGCAGGCCATGGTGGATCTGCTGGCCCAGCATGGTTTGGCCGAGCGCTTCCAAGCGAATAGCGGCGGGGTACTTCGTTCCATCTTCTGGGACGGCACCATCATCAATCATGCTTCAGAAGAGGTGCTGGCGAGCCTCGGGCACGTGTACTCGTGTATAGGTCTGGTGTCCGACGACCCGCTGAGCAGTGCCAAGGCCGCCGCCGCTTTCCTTCAACAGCGGGGCTTCAGCGCGAAGGTGGTAGAGGAGATCGAACCCGGCCTGCCCATCACCTTCGTCCTCACGGATGCCATGCCGGGCACCGCGATCAACTTTCAGCCACACATCACGCAGATGCCGCGCCCCGAATGAACCGTCCAAAGAAATATGCCCAAAGAGCGGAAGAGGCCTTGCGCAACCTGAACGCTTTGATGCTCGTGGCGCTCCTCGTTGGCTGTGGCGCACCACAAGAGGAACTACCCGAATATGTCCTTCCCCCTGAATGGGAGCCGCACGAGGCCGTATGGTTCACCTATTCAGGTGCTGCCACGGATACCGTGCTGGACAAGATGGTGCTGGCTTTGGACACGAACACGTTGGTGGTGTGCGCGGCGGATAACGACAGCCTTGCGGCAACGATCATTGCACGTTGGGACAGCTTGGGCATCGCACCCGATCGCTACCGCATGGAGGTGATGGGCGACAGCGTGTATGCACCTGCCGTGCGCGACTGCGGTCCGATCTTCCTGCGCAAACGCGATGGGTCGCTCGCTATTTTGGATCCCGAATGGAACTACTACGGCGATCACGGCAACTTCGTAGGAACGCCGAAATACTTGCTCGCCTTCGAGGACAGCTTTCCCACCATGATCGCGGGAAGGATGGGCTTCCCGATCGTGCATAGCGACATGGTGATCGAAGGTGGTGCGGTGGAAGTGAACGGCACGGGCATTCTCCTGCAGGTGGACGCAGTGACCATGCAACGCAATCCCGGTTGGAGCAAGGACAGCATGGAGCGCGAGTTGAAGCGTGTGTTCGGAGTTCAGGACATCATCTGGCTGAAGGAAGGACCGGCCGATGATCAGTGGTACCTGGAGCCGCGGCTCTACGCGAACGTGTTCAACCAAGGCACCGGTGGCCATGTGGACGAGTTCTGCCGCTTCGTGAACGACAGCACCGTGTTACTCGCCTGGCCGGACGATGCCGACCTCACGGACAGTTCACAGATCATCTCCCGCCAACGCATGGAGGTGAACTTGCGCATCCTGGAGCAGTTCACTGACCGGAACGGTGGCGCATTGCACGTGGTCAAGATCCCCACGGCCGACATCGAGTTCCACGACCACGTGTTGACCGCGAAGCGCAGCTACGATCGAATGCTGATGACGCGCTACGATGATCTTCACGAAGGCGACAGCATCCGCTACATCCCCGCAGCGAGCTACCTCAATTTCCTCATCACGAACGGGCGTATTTTCGCACCGGCTTATTGGCACGAAGGCGAGCCAGCTTCGATGAAAGCGAAGGATGAACGCGTGTTGAAGGTGCTGAAGGAGTTGTTCCCCGATCGCACCATCGTGCAGGTGGATCCGCGCGCGATCAATTGGCATGGGGGCGGGGTGCATTGCTGGACGCAGCAGCAACCCCGGTGAAGGACGTTCGTGCCGTGCCGCTCCCGCCGCTCCTGCTCTTGGAATGGGCTCTTGCGGACGTAGTATCCATTTGTTGCTGCAAGCAAGACCATGAAGGTCGAATCGGTAACGACTAGGCCATCACTTCGCTTCCAACCCTTGCGCCAACGCGTGCATTTTCAGCACGGTGTTCCAGTTGCGCGCGGTGTTCACCACGCCCAGGCTCTTGTCGAATTTCGCGGCCAGCTTGGAAGTGCCGAAGCCGGATGGTGTGTGGATGTACGCCACACTGTATCCACCGAACCGAGCTTGGGGATCACCCTCGATCACCTTCAGTTGTTCACCTTCCACGGCCACGGCAAGCAGTGCTTTGACCGCAGCGGGAGTGGGCGTTCCTTCCAGCAATGCGACATGCAATAAGGAAGGTGTTGCAGTCGCTTTCGGGAACGGATTGCTGTTCATCGATGCCTCCCATTCCGCAGCGGTGGGCGCGAAGATGGCCTTGTCGAATGCGAACGTCTTCTTGCCGATAGCGGCCACTTTCGCAATGGTCTCTTCGCGAGAAAGCGCACTACGCACCAGCGCATTGCCACTACTGATGTACGTGGTCGCGTTCTTGAAACCCGCTTTCGTCAAGGCTTCCTTCAGTGGGCCAACGGGCAGTTTGGTGGCGCCGCCTACACCGCGGAAAAGGAGGAGGTAGGTGGTGAGCATCAGCGTCCTCACTCCTTGATGAAACGGGCGCTTTGTATACCATCCACCGTGGTGATGCGCAACACGTACATGCCGGGTTTCAGGGAGCTGAGGTCGAGGTTGTG
>JBBEDG010000210.1:0-9577 GCA_040881405.1 Flavobacteriales bacterium
GATCTTCTCCGGTTCGATCTGCTTGTTGATGGCATCGCGCACCTGCATGGCGCGCTCCATGGCGATCTCCAACGTGAGATAGAAGTGCGGCGCACTGAACTTGCTTTCGGCCAAACGCTTGGCAATGGTCTTGCGCATCTGGCTCACGGCCACCTCCTCGAAGGCTTCCACCTGCGGCACGTTGTACGATCCAGTTCCACCGGAGAATTCCTCGATGTCGCGCTTGGTGATGCGACCTTCCGGACCCGAGCCTTGCACACGACCGAGCTCGATACCCTTCTCTTCTGCCAACCGGCGCGCCAAGGGGCTGGCCGTGACACGTCCATTGCTGGCTGCGGACGAAGCTGCAGGTTGCCCCGACCTCCCGAACAACGAGCTTGGTGCAGGTGCTTTCGACGCGGTCGCAGGAGCTGAAGCCGCTACAGGAGCGGATGCACTGGCATCGGGTGTCGGAGCTTTGACCTCGGCCTTCTCCGTTGCCTTTGGAGCTTCAGCCTTGGGCGCTTCTTCCTTGGGTGCCTCCGCTGCAGCTTCCGCCAGCAACTTGGTGATATCCTCCCCTTCCTTGCCCAGTACAGCGAGCACGCTATCCACGGGCGCGGCATTACCGGGTTGCACGCCGATGTGGAGCAACACACCATCGGTGAAGCTCTCGAACTCCATGGTGGCCTTGTCGGTCTCGATCTCGGCGAGAACTTCGCCGCTCTTCACCTTGTCTCCAACCTTCTTGTGCCACGCGCTCACCACCCCTTCGGTCATGGTGTCGCTCAACTTGGGCATGCGTACGATCTCGGCCATTGCTCGAATTATTTACAACTTGTGTCCTACCAAAGTCCTGCGTCTCCCATCGCCGTAGTCACCATTCGTCCAACACTCCCACTCGAACCGCAACGTGTCATTGGACATGTAGAAGCGACCAGGCTGTTGCGAACAATTTTGAGCAAAAAGGGTACTGTCCGAATTCAACCGGAAAGCCAGATCTCCGACGTAGAAGATATTCTGATCGATAGGCGGAACGGTATCGGAACGGACCACACTTATCGCTGTATCGATCGTGTAAGACGAACCACCGGGCGGCGGTAATTGCCACCAATACCGTCTGTGGTCGATCATGAAGTATGTCCCAACAACATCTTCTACACGAATGCGCGAAATGGGCTCCTTAGGTGGCTTAATGAGATCGGTCTCATCTTCCTTGGTGCATGCGCTTAGAGCGAGCACAACCAGCGAGATGAACACCAACAGACGCATGATCAATCTTTAATGAAGGGATAATCGGTCTGGTGGTACACATCGGTGTACAACTCGTCATCGGGAAGTGCAGGGCTATCCTCGGCGAATTTCACGGCTTCCTCCACCACTTTCTTGGCGGCATCGTCCATGGCCTGGATCTCCTCCTCGCTGGCCCACTTCTTTTCCATCAGGGTATCGCGAACCTGTTCGATGGGGTCCTGCTTCTTGTAGCCTTCCACCTCCTCCTTGGTGCGGTACTTCTGGGGGTCGCTCATGCTGTGCCCCTTGTAGCGGTAGGTCTTGATGTCCAGCAGGTACGGTCCTTTGCCACTGCGTGCATGTTCGCAAGCCATGGCGATGGCCTCATGCACATCCTCGCAGCGCATGCCGTTCACACCCAGACCGGGCATGTCGTAGCTCTCGCCCAAGGTGCTCAGGTCGTGCACGTTGCTGGTGCGCTCCACGCTGGTACCCATCGCGTAGTTGTTGTTCTCGATGATGAACACAACCGGAAGCTTCCACACCATGGCCATGTTGAAGGTCTCGTGCAGGATTCCTTGGCGCACGGCACCGTCGCCCATGAAGCAGAGCGTTACATGGTCCTCGCCACGGTAGCGGTCGGCGAAAGCGATACCGGCCCCCAGGCCGATCTGCCCACCCACGATGCCATGCCCGCCGAAGAGGTTCCGCTGCTTGTCGAAGTAGTGCATGCTGCCACCCTTGCCCTTGCTGGTGCCTGTGCTCTTACCGAACAGTTCGGCCATCACGTTCTTGGCAGGGGTTCCCAGCACCAGCGGATGCGCATGGTCGCGGTAGCCCGTGATGAAGCGGTCCGTGGGGCGCACTGCGGTGATCATGCCTGCGAGGATGGCCTCCTGCCCGATATAGAGGTGGCAGAAACCGCCGAACTTCTGCATGGTGTAGAGCTGGCCGGTCTTCTCCTCGAAGCGGCGCATGAGGATCATCTCCTTGAACCAGCGTAGGTAGGTCTCCTTGCCGAAGGAGGCCGATGCTTCACTATCACTGGTCTTCTTCGCCGGGGCGTCCTTCTTGGGGCTGGCCTTGGCCGCAGTGCTGGTCTTGGTGCTCATCCGTGGATACGTGCTGCTCGCGGCATTCGGCCGTTCGCGTTGGAGGGAGCAAATATAGCCCGCACAGCATGCCGTCTTCGGCCGATCCAATAGGGTTACGACGTCTTCTATCGAGAACAGATAGCGCTATGTGCTCTGCGACCCCGCTGGGGTCGGATACGCGCTAAACCATAGATAACTATAGCTCTGTGACCCCGCTGGGGTCAGGACGAGTCAAGTTCTTGGATCGGTTCATGACCCCAGCGGGGTCACAAAACATAGATAAGCTCGACAGACCAAGGTATTCGACCCCAGCGGGGTCGCAGAGCAATGGGACGCAGCCCCCGGGCCGATCAAGCGCCGAGGAAGGAGCTATCGAAGGACAAGGGGAGCAGGCTTCCCGCACTGGCCAGTTCGAACACAGGACCATTCGGCACAGAGAGCAACAAGCGAATGGGCGACTTCTGGCGGTGCTCCTGTTCCAGCAGGGCTTGGCGGCAAATGCCACAAGGGCTTACCGGACGCCCGCCCGTAACGGATGGCACCACGATCGCCATTTCCACTACGATACCTTGTGGCCTCTGCGACATGGCAGCATGCAGTGCGGTGCGTTCAGCGCATATGCCAGCCGGGAAGGAGGCGTTCTCCTGGTTATTTCCGGTGACCAAAGTGCCATCGGCCATGCGCAAAGCAGCACCCACAAAGAACTTCGAGTAGGGAGCATAGGCCCGCAAGGCAGCAGCATGGGCCAGATCCAACAAAGCACGGTCGTCCGGTGCCATGCCCTCCATGGCGCTGTGACGCAGGTATTGTACAGCAAGGTTGATCTGTTCGGGCATGGCTGACGAAAAAGGAGGTCGAAGATAGCCTGCATGCCTTGGACCATGGACACATTAAGGGTTACCGAAGTACTCTGGATAGGATAGATTTGGCGTCCTGTTGAACCCCATGGCCCTGATGGACGAGCGCATTGCAGGCTTCGAGCCCATAACACTGTCCGAAATGGACGGTGTGAAACTGCAGGACCGTGCGGACACGAAATTCATTTTCGCAAAGGGCTTGCTTTCCGAGGTATTGCAGGAAATGCAGGCCGACTATCGTCTGCTGGAGGTTGAAGGAACCCGAGGAACGAAGTACCGAAGCCTCTACTTCGATACGCCCGATCTTCGGCACTATCAGGATCACCACAACCGCCGCACCTTTCGCAGCAAGGTCCGGTTCCGGGAATACGTAGGCAGCGATCTGGTCTTCTTCGAGGTGAAGCGCAAGACCGGAACGGGGCGCACGGACAAGGTCAGGCTCCGGGTTTCCACGATACCGGACGCCTTGACCCAGGAGCAACAGCGCTTCGCGATGGCCGCCAGCGGAAGGGTCGAAGAGCTGATGCCCACCCTCTGGAACCACTTCACGCGCTACACCTTCGTTCACAAGACCCGTCCGGAACGACTTACCATGGATATCGACCTGCGTTTCGCAGTGAACGGTATCGAACGTCCACTGGGCGAGATCGTGGTGGCAGAGCTGAAGCAGGAACGTGCCGATCGCTCTTCCCGCTTCGCCCACATCATGCGCGAACGAAACATCCGGCCGGCCGGCATGAGCAAATACTGCATCGGCATGCTGCTACTGGAGCAGCCGGTGAAATACAACACCTTCAAAGAGGTCCTGCTCAAGCTGGAACGCCTCCGCAAGGCTGCCTGATCAATCAATCTGGAATCATGACCAAAGTCTTCGGTATGCCGCTCTTCCACCCCGACATGTGGGAGCTGCTTTTCAAGTTCGGGATCAACATCACGGTGCTGTTCATCCTGATCAGATTGATCTACTACCCCATCCACAGGAAGAAGGACTACCTCTTCACCTACTTCCTCTTCAATGTGCTGATCTTCTTCCTGTGCGTGTTGCTCAACAGCGTTAAGCTCAGTATCGGCTTCGCCTTCGGCCTCTTCGCCATCTTCGGGGTGCTGCGGTATCGCACCGAGCAGATCAGCATCAAGGACATGACCTACCTCTTCGCTGTGATAACCATCGCAGTGATCAACTCCTTGGCGAGCAAGAAGGTCAGTGTGGCCGAGCTGTTGTTCACCGATGGAATGATACTGGCCGTCACCTATGCTTTGGAGCACCTCTGGCTCACCCGCCACGAGGCCATGAAGCAGATCATCTACGAACGGATCGACCTGATCAAACCCGCCAACCGCAGCGCGCTTTACGTGGACCTTCAGGAACGCTTGGGTGTCAAGGTTTCCCGGGTGGAGATCGGCCGCATCGACCTACTGCGTGATACGGCGCAGATGCGTGTATTCTACTTCGAGGACGAGCAGACCCACGACACCTACGTGGAGCCTATCCGGGACGATGGTGATGATTGAGGTCCGGTCCGCGCTTGGATGACAACCAGCGCAAGGACCAAGCCCTATCAGCCCTTGCGGTATACCAATGCAACGGCGTGAGCACAAGCGCCCTCTTCCCGACCTACATAGCCCAACTTTTCATTGGTGGTGGCCTTGATGCTCACGGCATCCTCGGGAACCCCCAACAGCTTTGCCATGACGCTGCGCATGCCTGGGGCATGGGGCATGATCTTGGGCTGTTCCAGCACCAAGGTGCAGTCAACATTGCCCACCTGCCAACCGGCCTCATCCAACAGCTTCACCACGGCTTCCAACAACTTCTTGCTATCCGCGCCCTTCCAGGCATGGTCCGTATCCGGGAAGTGTTTGCCGATATCGCCCATGGCAACTGCACCCAGCAATGCATCGCACACGGCATGCAGCAGCACATCGGCATCCGAATGTCCAAGGAGACCAACGGTGTGCGGGATCAAAACACCACCCAACCAGAGTTCGCGTCCTTCAGCAAAACGATGCACATCGTAGCCGAAGCCGATGCGAAAGGGAGGAGGAACACCCACGACCGCTGCGATCAAACGTCGCCCTCCTTCTTCTGCTGCTTGCCGTCGAAGCGGAAGCCGAGCGTGAAGCGTAGCGTATTGGCCAAGGGACTGCGCTGCTGATTGGCGATCAGGTAGCTCAGATCAAGCGAGAAGACCTTGTAGCGAACACCAGCACCGAGGGTGAAGTACTTGCGGTTGCCTTTGGTGAAATGTTCCCAGAAGTAACCCCCGCGAAAGGCGAACTGGTCGGCATACCAGTATTCGAATCCGCCTGCGATGTTCACTTCACGGACCTCTTCGCGCCAGCGGGTCCCTTCCACCACACTGTAGTTGCCGCCTTCATCCTGCACCACCACGCCGGGGGCATCGGTGAAGCTTCCGAACATACCTGCGGCTACACCCACATCGGGATCACGACCACTGATGATGGCCGGTCCGCCTGTAACGGGGTCGGTGGAATCGGGGTTGAAAACGGGTGGCGTTGGGACCAACAGCTTGTTCACATCGAATGCGAACGTGAGGCTGTTGTATTCATCCAGGTCCAATTTGAACGAGGGGCCTAAACGCATGTTGATCGGAATGAAGTCCTGCGCTGCGGTTTCGGTGTAGGACATCTTGGCACCGATATTCGAGATGTTCATGCCGAACGCGAAAGCAGCTTGCCTATCCCCCAGATCGATCTCTTCCTTGGTGTAGAAGAACGATACATCGGCGGCAACGGATTGACCAGCTTGGGAGTTGGCTCCCTGCACACTGATACCTCCGGTAAGGTTGCTGTTCACGTAACGTATTGCCACACCTCCCGAGAAGTTATCGCTGAACTTCTGCGAAAAGGCAACATCCAATGCGAACTCCGCTGGTTTGAAATCGCGGATGGTGGAACCGTTGATATCCGTGAAGAGTATGCTACCCAAGTTGAAGTAGCGAAGCGAACCGCCGATCGCACTGCGCTTGTTGCCCAAGCGCTTGTAACCCGACAGATACGCCAAGCTCATGTCCGGCACCAAGTTGCGCAACCAAGGGCTGTAGCTCATGGAGAACTCACCATCATTCTCGGCGAATGCGAGCTTGGCGGGATTCCAGTGAATGGAGTTGGCATCCGGAGAGACGGCAACACCGGCATCACCCATACCGCCCGCACGCGAATCAACGGATATCATCAGGAAAGGCACCGCTGTGGTGATGGTGTTGAGCACACCTTCCCTACAGTCCTGGCCTGTCAGTTGGTTGATACAGTTGGTGCTTACTTGGGCGTGGACCGAAGTGCTCACCGCGATAAGGCCAAGGAACAGGGTATTCCAGCGAGCAGGGACAAAAGCCATATTGGGAAGATTGCGTACGAAGGACGGCAAATATACGTCCCAACGGGGTCTTTATTGTGTGGGAAGTTACTACCGGAGAATGACGAGCTTTTCGAACTTCTCCGCGCGTTCGCCATCGGGTGTGGAAACACTCAAGCGATACACATAGACACCTCTTCCGAGCTTGTCCCCGAAATCGTCCCGGCCATCCCACGGGAATGGTTCGCTTCGGTAGCCGGAGCAGGCCACCTGACGGTTTATCGTTTTCACAACTCGGCCACTCACCGTGAATACCTGCAACTGCACCCCAAGCGTGGTGCAAGGCCGGTTGTGCTCGAAGAAGAACTCCGTATTGGTCGTGAACGGATTGGGGTAGTTGAGCACGCGGTCCAAAGCCAATTCCGCGGAAGAGGCGACCACGAACTCGGTGTTGGTCTCGTTGCTGTTGTTGAACACGTCCCAAGCCTTCAGCGTAAGGGTATGGCTTCCTTCGGGCAGGTTGTCGAAGCGATAGCGCACCACCCCGCTATTATAAGTATCAAGGTCGGCCTCGTAGAGGTCGTTCAGTACAATGGCCTGCTCGGTGTTCTCGTTCAGGGTAGCCAGCAGGTCGTGGCCGATGCTGCTGCCCACGGTGTTGATGCCATTCTCATCGAAGAGCTTGGCGAACAAAAGGGGACTTTCATCGGTCATGCCGCCGCGCACAAAGCGTTCATCGTTCAGGAAGAGTTCGATCCGGGGACCGATCTCATCCTCTGCGATATCGGTGGCCGTTCCGCCTATCAAGGGGTCATTGGAATAGCCGCAGGCATTGGCGTTCCAACTCTCCGCATAACAACTGATCCGGCCTGATCCGATGTCGTAGTTGATGTCCTTGGGAACTACGAAGGTGAAGCTGAACTGCCCGTTGGTAACAGTGGATTTGCCACGGTAGATAACGTTCTTGCGCAAGCGGAACAGGAATGGATTGGCCGAAGGTGCAGGGTCGTTCACCAAGGTGGCCTGCTGCTGTTCCTTGTCGAACACAATTGGTATGACCAAGCCGTTGAAATCCGCCATGGGCTGACCATTGCCACTGTCGATGAATCCGGAGATGCGCACCGTGGATAGCGCCTTCAAGGTGTCCATAGGATTGCCCAAGGTATCGGTCACGGCCGTTATCCTCGCTTCCAAGCGCGGCATGGCAAGGCGCTGGCTGGGGTCGCCCAAGAGGGAGAAATTCCTATGGTTCACCGAGTTGGGCTGCGCGGAGGATATGGAGCGCTTGGTAGCCTTATAGATGTCACCCATGGTCTGGGGCCTGCCCTCCAAGCTCGTTTCCTGGAACACATGATCGTAGAACCTGCGTCCGAGCTGGTAGTTCTGATCGGAAAAGGCAAGACGTGTCGTGGTCATCAGGGCGATACCACCACCAATGGGATTCAACAGCACGAACTCACCTGCTGATGTCCGCGCAGGATCATCCCAGCGCGAGAATTCACAGGTCGCGGTCATGAAGAGCGGTAGGCGGTCGCTATTCGTCCAACCCAGGATGGTGGCAATGTCCAAGATGCGTTCGTGCGCCCAGCCCACTTCACCGCCATGCCCAATATAGTTCACGAGCAGACATCCTTTCTGCACCCGGTCCTTGATCTCTGCATTTGCTTCCGGGTAACGTTGGCCACCGGGTGTGGTGATCTGCTGGTAGGCATCGAGATATGCCTTGTTCACATTGAAACAGGGATGACGGAGTTCGACACGCCTGGCAAGGGTATCGCTCTGCCACATATGTACATGTCCTTCAAAATTGTCCCCGGTCTGGTCGTCCGAAGTGAAAAGCACCCGCGTGCGCCAATCGGCGGCCCCGCCCTCGCCGGTCTCGGAGCAAACATCCCCGGAGGCACCCAGGAGCTTCAAACGGTCGTACCCCAGGATCTTGTCCACCACTTCACGGGCCTGCTGCACAGTTGAGACCGGCAAACGACCGACGCCGATGTCCACCAGGTCACCGGGCGCCTCACCCTCCAGTTCATCCAGTAGTCCGAAGTAGTCATCGGAGGTATAGGAAACCGTGGGCGAAAGGGAATTCACGGTTTGATAGGAGGGTATCAAGTTCTGGTTCACATCATTCAGTACAAGGTTGTTGTACGAACCATCCCCGAAGAGCAACAGATACCGTGGCATCAAGGCCTCATCGGATCCGGCCTTGTCGTACAGCATACGCATGTAGCGCTTGATGGCCGTGGCATCACGTGCGCCCGAACTGAACTCGTTGAACACCTGCTGCAGGCTGACAACGGCCACCGTAAGACCATCGTTGATGCGCTGCTGGGCAAGGCGGTTCGCCTGCGACTGGAATTGCGGTGGCGTAACGATAACAAGGTCCGTGGGTAGGTCCGTGGCGTGCAGGTCCTGGTTCTGCACCCGACCTATCGGATCCGGTGTGAGATAGCCTCCATCACGGAAAGTGATGAACTGGCGGAGGCTGTCGGTGCGCAGGCGGAAGGAGCGGTTGTTGCCATCCGCGGTGAAAGGAACGTTGCCAACAGTGGTCGGGTCAGTGATCTCCCAAACCCGGAATACGTTCTGGCTCTGCTCCAACACGAATTCGGAGACCGCTCCAGGGGCAACCGAATTGAGGTCACGGAACGACAGTTGATCACCCAGGAGACGCAGCTGTCTGCGGCAATTCAACCGCAGAAAGTTCAACCAAGCCACGGAGGTGATGGGATCAGCCTTGTTGAAGGTGAGCGTTACAGGAACGCTGGAACCCGATGGAACGAGTTCGTAGACCTGCTCCGCAGCACGAGCCGCCGGTTGTGTGTAGCCCTGACCCAGACCCTGGATGGAGAAACTGGTGTTGAGAGCGCCACCAGAAACCACATTGAAGGAACTACTATTGGTGTTACCTACGGTGCGGGCAACAGTGTTCACGGTTAGTGTGGCGGGCTCACCCGGAACCAGGAATGGTGTTTCAAAGCTGAAGTTGTAGGTGGTCACTTGATCGAAGGACTCACCATAGAATGTGCGACCGGATTTTATCAAGTTCACCAGGTCACGTTCAATGAATTGCCGGTCGTTGAAGGAAGTGACCGTGG
>JBBEDG010000211.1:0-9404 GCA_040881405.1 Flavobacteriales bacterium
GCCCTCGGTCACACCCACGCCCACGTAGCGGTTCGGGTTCTTCTCATCCTTGTGTATCAGGATGTCCTCGCTTTGCGGGGTGCCCACCTTGTGGTAGTACACCATCTGCCCCAGGCTGGCCACGCTCAGCTTGCTGCCACTGGTAACGGCGGGGAAGCGGCTGTAGAAGAAGCCGTCCTTGTACCAGCTGGCGCCGCTGAACTTCACCCACTCGAGCTTGTCGTCGAGTTTCTTCATGGTGCTCAGGTCCCACACCTCCATCTCCTGCCAGTCGCTGCCGGCCTTCTGCACGTTCACCACCAGGTAGCGGTCGTCGGTGCTGGCTCCGCTCAGGTTGATGCTCGTTGTACCTGCGGTATCCACTTCGTTGGGGTCTATGAAGACACTTTCCTCACCATCCACACCATCACGAACGTAGATCACGAACTGGTTCTGGAGGCCGCTGTTGCGGTACTGGAACACCTTGTTCCCGATGCGGCGCGGGGCGCTCACCTTGGGGTAGTTGTACAACTCCTCGTAGCGCTTTGCGATGTCGCTCTTGAAGGGGATCTCGGCGAGGTAGGCTTGGGTAACCTCGTTCTGGCGCTTCACCCAATCGGCCGTTTCGGCGCTGGTGTCGTTCTCCAGCCAGCGGTAGGGGTCGGCGATCCAGGTGCCGTGAAGGGTGTCGCCAGCGGTGCTGTCCTGGCGGGTCTCGGGATAGGTGATGGTACGTTCCACAGTGGGCTGTTCGGCTTCGCCACAAGCGCTGAGCAGGGCGAGGGGTAGGGCAAGAAGAAGGGTGTAGCGCATGGACGGCGGGTCCGCATTTGGTGCGGGGTGCCGAAGGTATCACCCAAGGTGTTACCTAACAGCTGCCCATGAGGAGCGGCAGAACCGCAGTACGAATGGGAAGGCGCGAATCAGGCCCGCTTGCGGTACTGCTGTTGCTGGGGGCTCAGCATGTATACCGTGCCTGGCGCGTCAATCAGTTCCACGTCCACGTCCAACTGGCCCGCCAAGGTGTGGATGAGTTCCATGCCAAGGCTCTGGGGTTTCTTCCAACTGTTGCGATCGGTCAAGCCCACGCCATCGTCGCCGATCCGCATCCGCAGTCCATCGGCTTCGTTGCCATCGAGGTGTACGATGATGGTGCCCGTGGATCGGCCCTTGAACGCATGTTTGAAGCTGTTGCTGATGACCTCGTTGATCAATAGGCCCAGAGGTACCAGGGCATCCACGCTCAAGGTGTCCACGCGAATGTCCACATCCATACGCAACTCGATGCCCACGGAATAGGCATGCACCAGATCCCGGATGAGTGAATTGAAGTAGTTGCCCACGTCGATGTTCGCAAGGTCCTTGCTCAAGTAGGTCTGCTCATGCACCAGGGCCATGGCGCTCACGCGGTTCACACATTCGTTGAAAAGCTCCAGTGTGCGCGGGTCCTTCACCTGGTCCATCTGGAAGCGGATCAGGCTCTTCACGATCTGTAGGTTGTTCTTCACACGGTGATGGATCTCCTTGATCATCACCTCCTTCTCCTCCTTGCTCAGCATGGTCTCCCTTAATTCCTTGTTCGTTTTCTCCAAGTTCTTTTTGGCGCGATCGAGTTGTACGCTGTGCAGGTGGCTTTTGTCCAGCAACCGGTTGCTCACATTGGCCAACCAGGCAACAGCAACGGCCAGCAGGCATGCAGCCAGCAGCAGCAGGCGGGCCTTGCTCCAGTAGGCGTTCAATGTGGCGGCATGTACGGCCAGCCCTTCCTCATGGACCCTTCGGCTGGTTTGGTCCACGTCCTGTTGGGCACGCCGTACCAATATCTGCAGTACGGCGTCGGACGCCGATCGATCACGAAGCGACGAGCGACGCTCGAAAGCCTGACGATGCAAGGAATCGGTTCGCGCGAGCGTGGTGCGGAGAAGACCCGGTAGCTGTGCAATGCCCGGCGAATCTGGGTAGCGGGTTTGGAGTTGCTCGATCTGTTCGTCCAAACGCGATCGGTCCGCGTACCATTGATCGTGTATGTTGCTGGAGCCAACCCGGTGTATCAGGCCCAGGGTATGGAAGGAATCGCGCAAGTGGTCCAACTCCTCGGTCAGCTGGATCTCTTCACTGATGCGCTCCTGTACCGTAAGCGCCTTGGAAAGCACGGTTATACCGGTTACAATGAAAATGATGGCCAACAAGCCCGCGAGCACGGGCCACATGTGCCAGGAAGAGCGTTTGGGAAGATGCATGGTAGCGCACCTTCAACGCGTAGCCACATCCTTGGTTACATCAAGGCTCGGCATTCGCCCGAAGCCGGGCCTCGAAGGCTTGCATCAGCTGGGTGACGCGACCGTGGGAGAGCTCCTTCACTTCCGCATACAGCCGTTCGGTGTTCGCGCGGCCAAGTCCCGGTATACGCTGCTGCGGACTGCTTCCACGCGCCAGTACACCCAGGTGGATGCCTCCGCGAAGGGCTGTTTTATTACCGCTGTGTACCAATTCGTTCACCGTGATCCGCGATCCGCCAGCACGCAGCTGTATCGTGACCCGATAGGTGATGGTGCCCATGCTCTCCTCACGACCGGTGAGCATGGTGGATCGAAAGTTCACCCTGGCCGTGCCCTCGATCATTCCGCTTTCCCGATCGCTGCGGCGAAGCACCGCCCCGGGTTCCTTGCCAAAGGTCCAGGTCCAGGCATCCATGGCCTTGTCGTAAAGTTGGTATGCGTTCAAGGGTACGCTTACCGAACGGCTGTAACCGATGGCTCCCACAGTATCCCCAGCAAGGGTTTGCCCACTGCCCGTAAGTGCCAAAAGGGCCAGCAGGATCACGAGCATTAGGCGATGCATGGCGCGAAAGATAACTGTGGTGCAGTGCATGGGGCATCTACCTTTGCTCCCAAGAATCACATGAACATTCAAGTCGAACATGAGTCTGGGAAACCGTGCCCTCAAAGTGGGCGTATTCTATGATGGGAGTTATTTCACCCACGTCAGCAACTACTACAACTACGTTCACGATCATCGCAGAAGGCTCCACATCGTAGGACTTCACGATTTTGTGAAGCACATGGTGGCCGAGCGGGAAGGCACCAAGCCCAACCTCTGCCACATCATCGATGCGCACTTCTTCCGGGGGCGTTTCACGGCCCGCGAGGCCAACGAAAAGCCCAACCAGCTTTACTACGATCGGGTGTTCGATGATGTGTTGATGTACAATGGTGTGCAAACGCATTATCTCCCCGTGAAGGACCAGCAAGGACGCAAACGCGAAAAGGGCGTTGATGTGCTCATGGCCTTGGAGACCTACGAGCTGTGCATGCTCAAGCGTTACGACATTGTCGCGTTGGTCGCCTCCGATGGTGATCATATGCCGCTCGTACGCAAACTGCATGCCTTGGGCTGCAAGACCATGCTGCTGGGCTGGGATTTCGAATTCGTGGACCAGGAGAGTGGCGAAACACAGACCACACGCACCAGTTCGGACCTTTGGAACGAGGTGAGCTATCCCTTGCCCATGCACGATCTGATCGATGAAGGTCTGGAGAGCGGCGATGAGGTCGTGCGGGATATCTTCGTTATTCGCGAAACCACGCGGGAGACCGAGGCTGAAGCGGCCGAGCGCGCGAATCCGGTGCTGGTCGATAACGACCGGCATCGCAGCACGGTGATGAGCATGATGACAGGCTATGGTTTCATCCGCTACCCGGACAACAACCTCTTCTTCCGCCACGAGGACCTGCTGGACATGACCTTCGATGACCTGCGTGTGAACGACGAAGTGGAGTTCAACGTGGCCATGAACAACAAGGGCCAGCGCGTTGCACGCAACATAACAGCGGTGGTGGAACCTGCTTGAGCAGGGTGGGGTCAGGCCTTGGATAGGCTGATGCGAAAGGTGCATCCAGCTCCAACGCCACGACTTGTGGCACTGAGTTCACCGCCCATGGCTTGGGCCCACTGCTTGGCACGCGCAAGTGTGCTGCGGCCTTGTTCCTCGCCTGCTGTACTTCGGCTACCGAGTATTGCGTAACGTTGGAATACCAGCGGAAGATCCCTGGTGTCCAGCCCTTCACCCGTGTCCGATACATCCGCATGGATGATGCTGCCTTCATGGCTAAGCGCTACGCGGATCACACTGCCAGCGGGGCTGAACTTGCTCGCGTTGGAGAGCAGTGCGCAAAGAAGCTGTTCGAGGTGCTTGGCTTCGGCTTTGACCTGGTAGGGAACCTGGCCGTCGAACTCCACGCGTTGTTCCTTGCGGGCCGTGCGATGTAGCTGGAGGTCAATGGCCGAACGTATCGCGGCGATCAGGTCCACCGGAACGGTCTCCAAGGTGCCGATCCCTCGCTCGATGCCAAGGTCGTCCAGCAATTCCTCGGTCAGGCGCATGGCCTTGAAGTACTGCTGTTCGGCGAATGCGATCAGTTCCGCAGCGTCCATCCCAGGCTCTGGTGAGCCCAGCATGCGCAGGATCTGCTGCATGCCGCCCAAACGGTTGCGCATGTCGTGCGCGAAGTGGTGCAGGCGATCGGCCTGCTCCGACGTGGCTTTTAGATCCTTGCGATCCATAACGATCAGGCGGTGCTCCGTGCGAAACGCTGGAGAACATCCTCCAAGCTGTCCGAATTGATGGGCTTGGGTAGGTAGTTGCAGCCTTTGAGCTCGTGTATGGCGGCCACCACCTCGGGCTTGGTGGATGCGGTAAGGAAGAGGATGGGTATGGGGTCCGTGGCGTGCAGTTCCTGCGCAAGTTCCAATCCGTTCTTCTCACCCTTCAGGTAGATGTCCATGATGATAAGGTCCGGACGGTCGTTGCGCAATAGTTCTTCGGCCTCCTCGGTGCTGCGGGCAGTACCAATGACCTCGAAGCCCATGCGCTCAAGCTGCAGGCGATAGCTGAACGAGATGATGGTCTCGTCCTCGATGATGATGATCTTTTTCATTGCAATGGGAGAGTTTTGCAAGTTCAGGCGCGCTGGCCTTGGCGGTGATCGATCAGAACACGTTCGAAGCTATCCACCGACAGGGCCTTTTCCACATACCCCTTTACCGAACGGAAGGAAAGCGCACGCTCCAGATCCGCAGGGCGGTTGCTGCTGGAGAACATGACCACGCTCGTGAGGCCATTGGGAAGAAGTTGTTCCGTTTCACAGATCTCAAGGAATTGGAAACCGTTCACACGTGGCATGTTGATGTCAACGAACATCAGGTCAGGCATGTCGTCCTTGCGACGCATGTGGTCCAAGGCCTCTTCGGCCATGGTGAAGCAGGTTATGCGACCGGTGTAGCCGGCCTTCTTCAACACCAACTTCGTAACGAAGTTGCAATCGTCCTCATCGTCCACCAACAGAATGTGGTCGACCTCTCGTTCTTCTACCATGATATGTGCGTTGATGCTGGCGGCTGGAACGCAAGCGGCACCGCGAAAGTTTCGCGATGGCTGGCCTGGATCCGCAGCGGCGCAGGCAGCGTTGGATGTCGGGTCGCCTATTACTTCTTGAACACCAGCCACACCGCTACCACAAGCAGTACCGCGGCCAGTGCATGGTTCCAACGCAGTACTTCATGCCGGAAGGCAACAAGCGTGAAGCCGGTGAACACCACCAGGGTGATCACTTCCTGCAAGACCTTCAATTGCACCAAAGTGAAAGGTCCGCCATGTTCGTTGTGCCCGATACGATTCGCAGGAACCTGTAACACGTATTCGAAGAAGGCGATCCCCCAGCTGATGAGGATGATCGCGAACAGGCCCAAACCCTTGCCCCAGCTGAAGTCCTTGAAACGCAGGTGGCCATACCACGCCAAGGTCATGAAAGCATTGGACAGGATGAGCAGAGCGATGGTGTAGGTGGCTTTCATGCGAGTGGGATGGTCGCAAAGCTTGTGGCAAAGCAGCCCGGTTTCGCCGGCCTTGCTTTGCCACGTTACCGACCGGTAGCTGTTCATCAACCTGGTGCTTTCCTCGCGATAAGGTTCACGTTCGGCTTCCACCCTTCATCCCGCCCCAGGTCTTGTATTCCACCGTTATCGGTGCGCGGTCCTTTGGCACCTCACGCAATGGCTCGCATTCCTTCAAGGTGGCGTGCAACTCCGCAGGTAAGCATTGGTACAACTTGGTGCCTTCGGTCTTCCAGGAAAGCATTTCATCGCTCACATCCTTCACAGCCCGCGCAGGGTTGCCCACGATCACTTTGCGGGCCTCCCACACGCTGTCGGCAGGCAGGAAGGCCAAGGCGCCCACCACGCATCCTTCGCCCAGGACCACGTTGTCCATCAACACGGCGTTCATTCCAACAAGGCAATTGCGGCCTATGTGTGCCCCGTGGATGATGGCACCGTGCCCAATGTGTGCGTTCTCTTCGAGCCGTACGGTGATCCCCGGAAACATATGTATGGTGCAATTCTCCTGCACATTGCAGCCGTCGGCCACGATGATCTCCCCCCAGTCGCCACGCAGAGCAGCCCCCGGACCGATGTACACGTCCCTGCCGATGATGACATTGCCGGTAACCGAAGCCTGAGGGTGTATGAAGGCGGTGGGATGAACCACTGGCTTGTAGCCGTTGAATTCGTAGACCATGGCGGCAAGGTAGGCCGCACAGTTCAACCCCATGACCCAATGTTAAGTCTGCGTTAAGCTTATCCATTCACCCATGCCGCATTCATGGGGCAGGATACATTTGGCCAGCCTTTCCGGGGTCATCCACATCAGAGCTGGTCCGGATCGAACTTCCTCCAGGTAACACGTTCGTCCTGATGCTCCCGGAATCGACCGCGACCAAACAGAAGGTCACCAAGCTCAAAAGGCCCAATCGAGAGCGTCCTTACCTGAATGTCCTGGACTTCATGGTCCAGGAGCGCACCTTTCTCTTTATTGTGGTCGTGGGCCTGATCGTTTCCGGAGTAATGGTCGGCTATGGACGTGCGGCAATGTGGGTGGGCTTCTTCTTTGCGGCCTATGCAACGGTGGCCAACGATAGCATCCAGTCCTTGGGCACGTTCATCGAAAGCAACAAGGACAAGAAATGGTGGGTGCTTTGGCTGTTCATCGGTGGGATCTTTCTTGCGGTGATAACGTTCAGTTGGGTCTATTTCGATGGGGATGTGACCTACCAGCGTCTGTTGGACGCGAACGGCGGGACCAAGTATCCGCATCCTGAGGAATTCAGCTTCTTCCAGATCATAGCGCCCTTGGTACTGCTGGTAATGACCCGGCTGCGTATGCCGGTGTCCACCACTTTCCTGATGCTGAGTGTGTTCACCGCCGACTCATCGGGTATCACGTCCATGATCGGAAAGAGCTTGTCGGGATATGGCCTCGCCTTCGTGCTTTCCTTCATTGTCTGGTATGGCGGTTACAATCTGATACGGCGTTATTTCAGACAACGCGAAACGCATGCCTCTTGGACGGTCATCCAGTGGGGGGTCAGCGGCTTGCTTTGGGCGGTTTGGGTAATGCAGGACGGGGCCAACGTGGCAGTGTTCCTACCACGACAGCAAAGCCTTTTCGAGTTCGTTATTTTCGCTGGTACTATTTTCCTTGGGCTCGGTCTGCTGTTCTACCTCAGGGGCGATAAGATCCAAAAGATCGTTAGTGAAAAGGTGCGCATCAGCGATGTGCGCGCAGCAACGCTCATCGATCTGACCTATGTGATCCTGCTCATATACAAACTCTTCATCAGCACCATCCCCATGAGCACGACTTGGGTATTCCTTGGTGTTATCGGTGGCCGCGAGATCGCGATCAATCTGGCGCGTTTGAAGCGGGGTAAGACGCACAAAATGAAAGCCTTGCGCATCATTGGCAAGGATGTGAGCTATGCGCTGATTGGTCTCTTTGTTTCGATCCTGCTGGCAGCTGCCGTTAACGGCAATCTGACCGGGCAATTGATGGAGTACTTTGACCGCACGTTCTGAGCTGTCCCCGGAAAGTCTTTGCAAGCTTGCACTACCGGGGTACCTTCGCCCGATACCAACCGGATCAATGGCCATCATCCTTAACGACGCCGGGCTGCATAGCCACTTCCTGCCGCTAACCTTCACGCGTCCGGTTGGACACTTGCGACCGGGCATACTTCGCTTTTCGGAAGGTTGGTACGTGCGTAGTGGACTGGGTGTGGGCTTCCGCACCGAAGGCTATCTGTCACAAGCCTTCCCCATGCCTACGGAAGAGCCTGTTTATGAGGTCGAGGGTGGCCTATTCCCAACGGATGAACTTGTGGCAGCTGTGCTGGACCTGCGTTCCGGGCATGTTCTGATCCAGGAGGGCAGGGCGCTCGCCTTCCGCTTGGATAGTGGAGCAGCCCCTTCCCTTGCCGACTGGCGCACACCTCCCGCGTACTTGAAGACCGTGCCCTTCGCCGGAGAAGTGATCCGCTACGAACGCCCCTGGCACCTGTTCCAGAATGCTGGTAAAGCCATTGCGCACGACTTTGCCCTGCTTACAGAAGGCCGACGTTCGCAGCCGTTGAGCGCCTACAATACCGTTATCGGCGATCCCAACCTGATCTTCCTGGAGGAAGGTGCCACAGTAGAGGCTGCGATCCTCAATACATCGAACGGCCCTATATACATAGGCAAGGATGCCGAAGTGATGGAAGGCTGCTTGGTCCGCGGTCCATTCGCGCTGGGCGACCACGCCCAACTGAAGATGGGAGCGAAGATCTATGGCCCCACCGTGGTAGGCCCCGAGAGCAGGGTGGGAGGAGAGGTTAGCAACAGCGTTATCGCCGGGTTCAGCAACAAAGGCCACGATGGATTCCTGGGCAACAGCGTGCTGGGCGAATGGTGCAACCTGGGTGCCGATACCAACACCAGCAACCTGAAGAACACCTACGGCAACGTGCAGGTCTTCAGCTATGCCGAGAATGGGTTGGTGGATACCGGTCTGATGTTCTGCGGACTCATCATGGGCGATCACGCCAAGAGCAGCATCAACAGCATGTTCAATACAGGAACGGTGGTAGGCACCGCGGCCAACGTTTTCGGACACGGTTTCCCACCCAAGCATATTCCGGGCTTTTCCTGGGGTGGAAGCAGCGGCTTCGCCGTGTATGAATTGGACAAGGCCATTGTGACCGCGCGCCGCGTGATGGAACGCCGCAAAGTGCCGCTTACAGCAGTGGACGAGGCGGTGCTCGAACACGTCTTCGATACAGAGCAGAGGCGCATCGGCTGAGCGTTACCCCGCTGATGAAGCGTCATACGGATGTTTCAACCTTCAACCTTGTCATTCCGAGCGAAGTGAAGGAACTCCTTTTTCCTTCTGCCTTCTCCCGGTCATTCCGAGCAAAGCGAAGGAATCTCATTACCTACTTCCCTGATCTGCTCCGTATTCCTTTCCATCTACAGGCAGGGCGCCTGTCCTGCGCTTTCCCCGACACGCAAGATCCGTGTCGGACCCTCCGCCGACACGCAAGATGCGTGTCGAA